>JBMOEQ010000127.1:0-8991 GCA_049314655.1 Ferruginibacter sp.
ACGAATACCATTGCCATCCCACCAAAGCGATTGTGGTTGATCGATGGTATTGTTATCATTAAACATTACGCCATTCATTTTTTTATCGAAATCGGTTTTAAGCAATTCCGGTGCATGGGTAATATTTTCGTATCCTTTACGCGTTGCTAAAGCTATCCACGAAAATGTGGTGTTATGGTTTCCATTGTCGTTTTCAGCCACCCAAAAACCTTTATTGTCTTGCGATGAAATATACAAGCCTTTAGAGTTTTCGGTAGCGCTAACGGTAATTACCAATGCATCGTTTTGTTCGCTAATCATCGCAGCAAAAGCAGCATCGAATGCTACATATTTTTTTCCACCATCAAGTTGTGTTTTTCCTTTGGCTTGTATTTCGGGTTGTAATGCGGTAGATGCATATGCAGCGGTGCGTGTACCCGTTGTAGGGTAATCAGTTCGGCAATGGGTGCGTTGGTATAGGTTTTACCATCTACATATAAACTGTATCTATCGCCTTTAACGTGCGTGCCATATACTAATCCGCGAACCCAGCCACCCATTACACCACCATAAATACCTAACCCAATATGCGTGTTGGGTTCAATGGTCGAAGAAACACTTCTGCCACCGGCTACGCCAACTTGATATGCAGCACCAAATCCATACACACTATAATCAACTTGGTTTGCTGCATAGTAGGCTAATGTACCTAATGCAATGCCAAAATCGTCTCCAATAAGTCCACCACATCTGATATCGGTAGAATTCATACTACCATGAACTCCAAAAGTATATTGTCCGTTAGTAATAGTAGTTGCTCCTATAATTCCGGAACGTGGGCCGGTTGCAGCTTGCGTTCTAAATCCGGTACCTGCTATGTTGGAAGCATTTAAACCTCTAACTCCGGCAGTATTATAAGTGCCGGCAGTAGTAGAATTATATTCTCCTTGTACACCGGCAAAAGTAGTATTTCCGGCGGTGATACTACCATAAACTCCGGCACCATTAAATGCCGAATAGCCATTGGTTGCAAAAGGATAGGTTGCATTAGATACGGCTGCCATTAAATCGCCGGGAACAGCAGTATTTGTAGTGCCTATAAAAAATTCCCCCAAATTGGTTAAACGCCCTCTTATAGTATTATTAGAAATTAAATCTATAGATTGATTGGTTAGTGTGCCCCAAACGCCTGTAGCAGCGGGTGAATTTCCACTCAATGACCAAGCATTGTTAGTATTAGTTATTTGAATCCAATTGGGCGTTAACGGGGTGCCTTCGTTATAATAAAAACCAATAGGTAAAGATGTTTGATACACCAACAAACCAGTTGCCGGAGAAGCAATAGCAAGTCTTTCGCCTTGCGTCATACGTGGAATTAATACGCCTTTGGTAGTACTAACAATATCTAATTGTGCCGTGCTGTTAGGCGTTGGGGTATTGATACCAACAGATTGACTAAACCCCAATTGCGTGCAAAGTATTAAACAAAAGGACAATGCAATTTTCATGATAGGAATATTTTATTATTAGAAGAAAGGAATGAAATTGAATATTTATTAACCTGCTTTCTCATATTTATAAATAAATTACTTTTTCTTTTAAATAGAAATAAAATCAAAAATTTAGAACGATTTATTTTACAATCGTTTTACCATTCATATTGATATATTTTTTGCCGAGCATATTTTCTATAATTAAAACGTAACTATATTTTTTATTCAGTGGATCGGTTGGTTTGAGGGGGATAGAAATAAGCATATTAATTTGATCACCAGCTTTATAAGTTTTAGCAATATATCTTTTCGGTGATTTTTCTAAAACGATAGTGTCTTTTTTTACGTTCAACAACTGTACAAATAAAGAAGTGTTTTTTAATGAGTCAATATTAATTCCTTGTATTTCTTTAAAACGGATATTGAAATAGAGCGAACGTGGAAAATAAGTGCTATCCCAATAGGTTTCTATATTTTTTACCGTAATTGCTGTAAGTTTTACTTCATAGGTTTTAGTCTTAATAATAGTATCATTTACTGTTGAACCTAATGAAACGGTTGATTGGCGGCCAAAAATAGAAAGTTGAAAAAGTTGAGCAAAAACAAATAGTGCAATAGTTTTTATGAAAAGAGATTTCATTTTGTCATTCGTATTATTTAGTACAATGTACTTTAAAATAAGAAGAATTTTAAAAAATTAGTTTCTCGCCTTTAAAGGAATGCATGTATGGGTTGATGAATAAACCTTTTAAAACAATAGACTTAATAGGTTTGTATGGAATTTAAAATAGCTGTTCCAATATTTTTATACGCGTTGAATGTATTTTTTTCAGTAGTTAAAGTAATGGTATATGCTTTTTGCCGAGCAATAAAATAGTATTGCATAAAATGTAAATCGTATTTTCCTTGTTGTGCAGTAAACTCAAGTTGATGCACCCAGCTTTTTTTAAGTTCAAATCTTTTTGACATAATTAATTGATAACCAGTTGCCATATTTTCAATTTGCCGGATGGATACATTTACAAAAGAATCTAAACCAATATTTTCTTCAATATCGGAGGATAAAAGGTTAACGTTTTCTCTGAAGATATCATTAACCGAATCTTTTGGCGCAAACAAAAACAAATCAATGCCCATGGTTTTACTGGTATCTAATTTCCATGTATCGGGATAAGATATGGCATAATTCTGGCTAGAAAAGGTTAACCAATTTACCGCTGTATCTTTTGTTGATATTTGTGCTTGTGTAAAAAAACAACATCCTAAACATAACATGATGAATAACCCTTTCATAGCAAATATTTGAATGGTAAATATAATTGAAACTTGCAGTAAAAGTATACATACGCTAGCTAGAGTATATACTCAAAGCAAACACTATTGTAAACTGCTGTGTAATTTCCATAATTGGGTATTATTGTAAAGCCATTTTTTAAATACAATGCGATGGCTTCGGGTTGATTTTTTCCGGTTTCTAAAATACATTTTTTATACTGTAGTTCTTTGCTCCAATTGAGTAACTCGATTAATAAGTTGGTGGCGATGCCTTTTTTTCGATGTTCAAATGGAACAAACATGCGCTTGATTTCCATTGTGTTTTCATCATAAGAACGCAATGCACCAGAACCTACCGGAATATTGTTTTCATAAGCCACCACCACTTCATTTAAGGTTACTGTTTTGTTGAATTGTGCATAAAATGCATGATCATCGCCATCTCTGTATTTCAATTCTTTATCCAATTCATTCACCAAAGTATGAAAATCTGTATTAGAAGAATTGGTGCGTAGTATTTGTATCATCATTCTATTAAATCTTATTACAGTGAAAAAATCACTTACTTAAAAATAAACTTAAATAACAAGCAAAACAAAACCCCGTCTTTCGACGGGGCTGTTGTTGTTTCACTTCAACTCAACTATTGAAACGATATAGGGATTATATAAAGGACAGCGGACTAAAAAACTGCAATTGAAAGTTTGTAACGGGTTCGGGATCGGGTTGATTGTTTTGTATTTTTTCGAGTTGCTTGTCTATGCTTTCTTTTACTTTTTGTAAAGAATCACGCACTTTTTGTTTATCGGCTTCTGTTTTTTTCAATAAAGAATCGGCTGCAGATAGCGGTGCTTTTGGATCGTAACGGTAGTTGTCGTTTTTATCTTCAACTTGGATGCCATTTTTATCTATGATTACACGTTGACCATCTTCATTTACTTCAATTCTTGAATTGCTTACACGTACTCTTCTGTTTCCACTATCCCAATCGCTGGCAGGCTTTCCATCTAAAGTATATAAACCATCGGCTTTCATGATATAATCTACATCCGATACCCAACCTTGTTCTGCATTATCAAAATCCATATCAAAATTGCCGTTGTTGAAAGGGCCATCAAAGTGTACATTATTTCCCCAACCAATACTGCGATCAATTCTTATTTGTTTGCCTACCGGAACATAAACGGTAATGATTACACGTTGGTTACGGAATTTATTGTTGCGGGTGATGGCAATGCCTTTATCCATCAGCAATAAAGAATCTTGTTGTTTCACCGTATACTCAATCAATGAAGCAAGTGTATCGGCAGCTTTACGGGTGTTGCCATTTGCTCTACGCACCATGGTAACTTTAAAACTATCATTGCTGGCTTTAATGATGTTGATTTCAATGTTTTTTACAAAAACTGTATCGCCATCTAAATTTTCGAAAGGCTCAAATCGGAAATAACGTTTGTTGAAAAACCGTTTTGAAGGATCGTTAGAAGTAAGCTCTAATTTATTTACACTGGGGTTAACCAATTGAATTTCTTCTTCTACGATATTGTTGATGCTTTTAAAATCTCTGGTAACAGATGCTAATAAAAACATGAAGCAAGCCCATCCAATAATCCATAAGCTGATAAAGCTGAAACGTAAGATTTTTCTATTGCTTTTCAATTTTGCTAAGCGACGGATAATCCAGGTGATTACACCAATTACTGGTACAGCAATGAATAATAATAATGTACCCCATGCCCATACATTTTGCCAACCATCGGTTAATAAATAATCTTTGGAAGGGAAAATTCCTATAGCTGCAATGGCTACTGCAAATAAAGCAACAACTAAAGCAAAGGATACACATCCAATAATGAAGTAGGCGAAAATCTTTAATAATAGGATAATAATATCACCGAAAGAACGGCCCGATCTTTTTGCAACGGTTCCTATTTCGGCACCCATTTTTGCACCTTTTTCTTGGGCGAAAGATTTTGCTTCTGCACCAAATTTTTCGGCTCGGCCTTGTACACCTTTCATTTCTTCCATTACTGAATTTTTGATAGAATTTAAATCTACCTTTTCGCCTTTCATAGCTAATTTTTCGGAAGTAGTTTCGGCTTCAGGAATTACTAACCATAAGATGATGTATACGATTAATGCACCCGGACTAAACGATACATTGATGAAACTTGGGAAATCCCAAATGCCCCAATTGCTCCAATTAAATACAAAAGATAAAAAGGGCAATAAAAACAGCAAGCGAGGAACCCAAGGACTAACACCAAAGTAGTTACCTATTCCGCTACCCACACCGGCAACTATTTTGTCATCGGGATCGCGAAATAATTTTTTTCTCGTACCACCAATTTCAGCAGATGCAGTACTAGGTACGGCAATCCATAAAATGAGGTAAGCTAATAAACCGGTACCAAAAGCTAATGCTACTAAAACAAAAACAATACGAACCACCACTGGATCTATGCCAAAGTAATTGGCTAATCCACCACAAACACCACCAATGATTTTATCGTTTTCGTTGCGATACAAACGTTTATGTCCGTTAAATGCATTGTTGGATTGGCTATTATTGTTATTGTTTTGCGATGCATTTGGAGCAGCAGCGGCCTGTGGAGCAGCACCATCTTCTGTTTCAAATTCTTCGGGACGGCCCATACTTTTAATGATGGCATTAACATCATCTTCAGTAATACAGGTGGCCCCTTTTTTCAATCTTTCTTGAAAAAGTTCGGCAATACGGGTTTCGATATCATTGATGATTTCTTCCTTCCCGTCTTCGTTTGCGAAATACCGAGCCAAACTATCGGTATAACTTTTGAGTAGATCAAAAGCCGACACTTCAATTGGAACAACTTGTCCGTGGAAGTTTATATTGATTACTTGTTTCATGGCTATAATGATTAATGTTCTTTAGTTGAGTGCACACAATAGATTTTATTATTGTGGCGGGTTGAAGTTTTGGTTCAAATTTTCCTGATCGATGTTGGTTAAGGATTCTACAGCATTGGCCAATTCGTTCCAGGTAGATTCTAGTTCCTGATAAAATGCCGCTCCTTTTTCTGTCAAGGAAAAGTATTTTCTCGGCGGGCCGCTATTGCTTTCAATCCAACGATAGGTTAAAAATTCTGCGTTTTTTAGTCGCGTTAACAAAGGATACAGTGTGCCTTCGAAGATGTTTAAGTTGGCTGCTTTCATCTTTTCAATAATGTCGGATGGATAAGCTTCCCCTTGTTTGATCACCGAAAGAATACAGAATTCCAACACTCCTTTGCGCATCTGACTGGCTGTGTTATCTATGTTCATGGCTTCAATGTTTTAATGATCAGATCTAAACGTTTAATGAAAGTTGAGACTTAGTGTTGTTCGCTTTCCGGAAAAACAAGTTTGTTACCAATTCCTCACCTTCACAACACAAAGATATAAATCTTTTGGTACTATGCAACACATAATACCATTTATTTTTTAGTAGTGTGTGATTATGCACTTCTGTTTTTTGCACAGAAATCAATACAGTATTGATTTTTGATGATTTTAAGGAGATAGAAAATATTTTTTATCCTTATATGAAAGGCGAAATAGTAGGGATGAATGGAAGAAAAATTTGTGATTTGAGGGTAATTATTTTAAAAAATCGGCCATTAAAAGTAAAGCCTATAAAATTTTATTGAAGTTGAAGTATGTATTTTGACAGCAAACAGCACTATTGGTTAGTTTAATGCATCAATTCAGGAGTTTGGATAATTCTTCAACAAAATTTATTGCTAAATTTTGCTCCATTTTTGGTTTTTTCAACCAACCGCACTCAACTTTGTTCTATCTACACGCAAAAAAAATTGACAATGAACAAATTATACGTAAGCAACAGCATTAAGGCGGTTATCATCACTATGTTATTGGGGATATTGTATTCCAATAAGGGCATGGCACAGGATTATTCGGATGCAGTATTAAAATCTAATCCGGCTCCTATAGATAAAGCAGTGCAACAATTACTTCAGTTAAAACCGCTCTCTTATCAAACCGATGCAAAGTGGAGCAATGTCATTAATATACCCATTGGAAAGCAGTATGGTTTTATGTCGGAAGATTTTCAGCAAGTTTTTCCCGAATTGGTATCTCGGAAATACATTCAAGTGCCCTTTGGAAAAAACACTACCAAAACAGCCAGTTATGCCACCATTAATACCGATGCATTGGTGCCGGTTTTAGTAGCATCTATACAAGAATTAAAAGCCGAAATCGACCAGCTGAAAAAACAAGTAGCCGCGCTTAAAGGAAATTAAAGCTTTTGTTGGTTACAGCAATTACTTGTAGGATGTGGAAAAAATAAAGCCAATTGAAACAGGCATTAATATTTCTGCAACAACCGAAAGAAGGAAGTAATTTTGCATTGCCGGAAAACCTTCCGTAAATAAAACCAAATTACCATTGATTGAAAAGAAAATAGCCCAACAACAGGAACAAACAACCGTTTTAGTGGGCATTGTAACACCCGGACAAAACGAGCAGCAGTTAAATGAATATTTAGATGAGCTGTCGTTTTTAGCCGAAACTGCCGGCGTTAATGCGGTAAAAAGATTTACGCAAAAATTGCCCCATCCAGATAGTAAAACCTTTGTAGGAAAAGGCAAATTAGAAGAGATTAAAAAGTACATCAATTTTGCCGGAGGAATAGATTTAGTCATTTTTGATGATGAATTAACCGGCTCTCAAATTCAGCATATAGAAAAAGAGTTGGGTGTAAAAACGATCGACAGAAGCGATTTAATTTTAGACATATTTGCAAATAGAGCTAAAACAGCCCAAGCAAAAACGCAAGTAGAATTGGCGCAATACCAATATATATTACCTCGCTTGAAAGGGATGTGGAAACACTTGGAACGCCAAGGTGGTGGTGTAGGAACAAGGGGACCGGGTGAAACAGAAATTGAAACCGATCGTAGAATTGTAAAAGATAAAATCAGTTTATTACGTAAACGCCTAGCAGATTTTGATAAACAAGCTTTTACCCAACGGAAAGATAGGGGCGAGTTTATTCGCGTATCGTTGGTAGGGTATACAAACGTGGGTAAATCTACCTTAATGACCTTGTTAACCAAGAGTGAAGTATTTGCCGAGAATAAGTTATTTGCCACTTTAGATACCACTACACGTAAAGTAGTTTTTGAACAAACGCCATTTTTATTGAGCGATACAGTAGGGTTTATACGTAAACTGCCGCATCATTTGGTGGAGAGTTTTAAAAGCACATTAGATGAAGTGCGGGAAGCAGATATATTATTGCATGTGGTAGACATTTCGCATCCACAATATGAAGAGCAGTTAGATGTAGTGAATAAAACCTTAGCCGAATTGGGCGCTGCCGATAAACCAACAGTGACCATTTTTAATAAGATGGATAAATACGAAGAAGAAGCATTTGATCAATGGTTGGATGATTCGGTGAAGCAAGAAATTTTAGCCGATTTAAAGCAACGTTGGCAAAACGAAACCAAGGATAATTGTGTATTTGTTTCGGCGATTCAAAAAACCAATCTCGAATTATTGCGACAAACCATTTTAAATAAAGTACGAGAAATGTATCGCATTCGGTATCCTTATAAAGCCGAATTCTTTTATTGATGTAAAAGGTTGTTTGCAATTGAGTAAAAAATAATCGCCGATTTTATGGAATTGAATTGGGTAAAAATAGCCGAATCTGCAGCTGAATTGCCATGGGGTGAAAATGGTTTATTAGAGTTGGTTGTTGAGGAAAAGCACATTTGTTTAATAAGAAAAGGAGATAGCATTTCGGGATGTGCTGCAAAATGCCCACATGCCGGTGCAAAAATGGCCGATGGTTATGTAGATGCGCTGGGCAATTTGGTTTGTCCGCTCCATAAATATCGTTTTTGTACCAATAAGGGCAGAAATGTAAGTGGCGAGGGTTATTTTTTAAAGATTTATAGGGTTGAAGTACGGGAAGATGGGGTTTATGTTGACCTTTCTTCTATAAAAACTTCAAATTGGCTGAAATAATTTGCTATTTATTTTTTGTTGAAAACTAAAAACCCGTATTTTTGCTGCCCGTTAGGCAAACGCCTGATTGGAAAATATTCCTCCTTAGTCGTAGTTTTTTATTGCGACACAGGAGTAAAACAAAAAACAAGATCCCGATGAGCACAGCGATTTCGGGACTCAATTAAAATTAATATTCCTCCTTAGCTCAGTTGGTTAGAGCATCTGACTGTTAATCAGAGGGTCT
>JBMOEQ010000128.1:0-8975 GCA_049314655.1 Ferruginibacter sp.
GTAATGTTGCCACCAAAGTAGCACAGTTTATATTATTGGGCGTTGGTGGTGCAAAATTGATGGATGAAATTAATTTTAATCCAGAAATTTATCACCTTAATGAAGCACATGCATTAAGTGCTGCATTTTATCTTCACCGCAAGTTTGGTAGTATTGAAGAAGTAAGAAAGCGTTTAGTTTTTACTACCCATACACCTGAAGAAGCAGGTAATGAAAAGCATGATATTTTCTTATGCGAAAAAATGAGTTATTTCTGCGGAATGCCATTAAGTGAAGTACGCAAATTAACCGGTATTCATGATGATTTATTCAATCACTCTTTAGCTGCTTTACGTTTTGCAAAAATTGCCAATGGCGTATCTCAATTACATGGCGAAGTAAGTCGTAAAATGTGGGGTAAATATCCCGGCATCTGCGAAATTAAAGCAATTACCAATGCTCAAAACTGGAGATATTGGGCAGATAAGCAATTGTATAAAGCTAAGGCAGAAGGCAATGATGAATGGTTTGATGACCGTAAACGTTTCCTTAAAAAACGTGCATTAGATATTGTAGCTGATCAAACAGGTAAATTGTTAGATCCAGATGTACTTACAATTGTTTGGGCACGCCGTTTTGCTGGGTACAAACGTGCAGAATTGATAACTAGAGATATTAAACGTTTTGAAGCTTTATTGAGCAACACCAAACATCCGGTACAAATCATTTGGGCTGGTAAGCCTTATCCTCTTGATTATCCGGCAATCAACGATTTTAATCATTTGGTGCATTTAAGTAAGCACTATAAAAATGTTGCAGTTTGTGTAGGGTACGAATTGGCCTTAAGTAAGCGCCTAAAACAAGCGGCTGATATTTGGTTAAACAATCCTCGTGTACCTCGTGAAGCGAGTGGAACAAGTGGTATGACCGCCGCAATGAATGGTGCTGTAAATTTTAGTACCAATGATGGTTGGATTTGCGAATTCATAAATGATGGTAATAATGGTTTCGTTGTACCTCCAATTGATTACGAAAACATTCATGTTCAAGAACAAGATGAATACGATTTAAACCAGATTTATGAAATCTTAGAAAATCAAATTCTTCCACTTTATTACGAACAAAAAGACACTTGGCGCCACATTGTTAAAAATGGTATGAGCGATGTTCAAGTTCAATTTGATAGTAACAGAATGGCCGAAGAATATTATCAAATATTATACAAATAATAGGTTCTATACTACCCAAAAAAGGCTCCTAAAAGGAGCCTTTTTCTTTGCCAATCAATGAAAATATTTAGGATGCTGTTTTACTTAACGGGCAACGGTTTCAAGTGCCTTTTGTACCGTATGATCTTGTTTATTCAGCATTTCAAAATAACCATTATTCCGCCAAATATGTCGCGCAATAGAGGCTTGGATATGTTGAATTACATCTATTTTTTCTACTCCTTTTATCAGGCTAATATTTATTGAATCTTTTTGTGCGTAAGCTGCAAATGCATCCCAATCGGCATTATTCCATTGAAATTGTTGAGCAAATTGCGCAACTGTAGTAAATGCTTTCAATTGCGCTTTGTGTTGTACGTAATATTTATAGGCAAATGCACTGATAGTTCCATGCGCATAAATTTGTGCCGATGTTTTACTGAAATTACCCGAATCTACTGCAACATATACGTCGGGTGTAATGCCACCTCCACCATATACTTTTTTGCCCGATCGGGTTAAAAACACTTTACTGGTATCATTTTTAATAGAATCTGCATGATAAACTTCTCCGGCTTCGTATCGCTTACCAATTTCTTCGTAATAAGCTTTTCCTCCTTTATCATAGGGGCGTTGTATGCTTCTGCCTAATGGTGTATAATACCTGGCAATGGTTAAGCGCAAAGCACTGCCATCGGTTAAATCGTATTGCTCTTGTACTAAGCCTTTCCCAAAACTTCTTCTGCCAATAATCGTGGCTCTTTCCCAATCTTGCAACGCTCCAATTAATATCTCGCTGGCACTTGCTGTTCCTTCATCAGCCAATACTACCAATTTGCCTTTTTCAAATAAACCCTCTCTTTTACAACGGTATTCTTTTCTTGGAAAATGTTTGCCTTCAGTATAGGTAATCAACTTATCGCCATCTAAAAATTCATCTGCTATAGAAGTAGCTTCATCTAAAATACCTCCACCATTTCCCCTTAAATCTAGGATTAATGATTTCAATCCCTTTTTTTGTAGTTGCTCTAAATTAATCATGAACTCGCGGTAAGTTGTTTGCGAAAATTTATTCAAACGCAAATAACCTGTAGTGGCATCAACCATATAAGCAGCATCTACAGAACTTACCGGAATAACACCTCTTGTAATGGTTGTATTTACTTTTTGTTGATTTCTCAGTAATTCAATCTTCACGGTAGAACCCAATTCGCCCCTTAATAATTTTCTTATTTGTTCAGCGCTGATTTTTTTTCCGGCAATACTACTGTCATTTACTTTTATAAATTGATCACCGGTTTGAATACCTGCTTTAAAACTTGGCCCATCCGGAATTACATTGGTAATATTCAATGTATCTTCTAAAACATTGAATTCAACGCCAATGCCAAAAAAACTACCCACCATATCTTCATTTACTTGCTGTAAATCTTCTTTAGCAATAAAAACGGAGTGGGGGTCTAGCTTGCCTAAAATGGCCATAATTGCGGTGTCAGACAATGAAGCGGCTTGCACAGCATCTACATATTTACTATTGATAAGGTCCATCACTTCTTGAAGCGGTTTAGGCTTATCCAATTGAAAGAAATCTTTTCCCGGCATATTGTCTTTCATCTTATAGCCGAGCATCATGCCTATAATTAGTGTAATGCTGAAAAGTAGTGGTTGCCAGATCTTTTTTTGCGTAGTCATAAACTTTCTTGAACTGCGAAATTAATTGAATTCCAACGAATGCAATGGTGTGAGTTTTTTAGTTATATTTATACTACTTTTTTAATAAACTAATACCTACGAAATGTCTATTACCCTTATTGCAGACAGTGGATCAACCAAAGCCGCATGGTGCTTGATTGATGGGAAAAAGAAAAAAACTTACTATACGCAAGGCATCAGTCCTTATTTTCTTAATTCTGATCAAATTCGCGACATCTTACTCAACGAATTATTGCCCAAATTAAAAAAAGCCATTCCAACAGAAATATTCTATTATGGAACCGGTTGCAGTAATGCTGCTAATGTAAAACTGGTAAAAAAAGCCATTCAGCAAATCTTTCCAATGGCTAAAATAGCTGTAGATCATGATTTGATGGGCGCTGCAAAAGCACTCTGTGGAAACGAAAAAGGGGTTGCTTGTATTTTAGGAACAGGCTCTAACTCTTGTTTTTACAATGGTAAAAAAATTGTAAAAAACAGTCCTGGACTAGGTTTTATACTTGGCGATGAAGGCAGCGGAGCCTATTTAGGAAAAAAAGTAGTACAATATTATTTGTACAATACTTTCGATCCCGATTTAATGGAGCGCTTTAATGCAAAATACAATATCACCGCTGATGAAATTTTAGAAGCCGTTTATAAAGAACCTTTACCCAATAGGTATTTGGCTGGTTATGCAGCATTTTTGGCCGAAAATAGAGGCCATTATATGATTGAAAATATCATTGAAGACAGTTTTAATGACTTTTTCTTTCATCATGTTTATAAATACAGAGAAAGTTGGACGATGCCTGTACATTTTATCGGAAGTATAGCCTACAATTTTAAAGATGTATTGAAAGAGGTTTGCCAAGCTTATCAACTTCAATTGGGTAAAGTATTACAAAATCCAATGGAAGGGCTCATTAAATACCATACCGGAACAAAGGCCTAATAAATCTTTAAATAAATTTTCTGTTAAAAATACACATTGAAGAAAAAAATCTTTGATGATATAATTGAATTGCTTAATTTACGGTAGCAACATTTTCCAAAAAAATCTACATATGAATAGAAAAATTTTACTTTCAGCTGCACTTATCTCAACAACATTATTGGCTACAGCGCAGCAATCAGGCAAAACCTACGCCATTACAGGAAAACAAAACAATAAGTTTTTCTGGGCAGATATTAAAGAAGTAGATATCGCTACCGGCAAAGTAGTGAAAACACTATTTGATGCAGATAAAACTGCTTTCAAATCAGTAAACTTCGACACACCCAAAGGCATGCAATACCAACAAGAAGGTTCGCCTACCGCTTACGGTGTTGCCGCATGTGCTTTTGATGCCCGTTTCAATAGATTGTATTTTGCACCCATGCATTTTTCAGAAATTCGTTATTTAGATTTAGCTAAAGAAGGAGCTAATTTTGTTACTGTAAAACGTAACGTAATTCAAGCACCTGCAAATGGCTACCAATCTGAAGAAAATCATATTACCAGAATGGTTATAGCGGCTGATGGTTTTGGATATGCCATTACCAATGATGCCAATCATTTAATTCGATTTACTACAGGCAAAAAAACTCAAGTAGAAGATTTAGGAAATATTATTGATGCAGAAAGCAACAAAGGATTATCTATCCATAACAAATGCAGTAGTTGGGGTGGAGATATGGTTGCTGATGCTTTTGGTAAATTGATTATTGTTTCGGCCAATCATAATGTTTTTAGTGTAGATGTACATTCTCGTATTGCAACATTTACCGGTACTATTTCTGGATTACCTCCTGCATATACAACCAACGGTGCAGTTGTTGATCAAGAAGGAAATCTTGTAGTGAGCAGTGCTAATGTATTTGATGGTTTATATCGCGTTAATATAAAAGACCTTAAAGCCGTAAAAATTGAAAGCAACGAAACACCTTTCAATGCTTCTGATTTAGCCAATGGTAATTTCTTATCTCAAAAAGAAAAAGATGCATTAACAAAATTCGATTTGGTTAAACCTACACCCGTTGCTGTTGGTGGAAGCAGTGTTTATCCAAATCCGGTTACCGGCAATCAATTCAATGTTTTATTCGACAATTTAAAACTAGGCAGATACACCATTTTGTTAACCGATTTAGCAGGTAGAGTGTTGCAATCAAAAGTGGCAACTATTGTTAGTCCAAAGCAAATCGAAAACGTTCGTTTATTCAATAAAGTTTCTAAAGGAATGTATTTGGTAAAAGTATTGGATGAAAAAGGACAATTATCATTTTCAGATAAAGTGGTTATCGAATAATTAAAATAAATGGGTTTTTAAGTTAAGGCTGTACTTTCTGTGCAGCCTTATTTTTTGTGTATACCACCCATTCATTTAATTTTGATTATCAAATAAACTATTAAGGCTTTTCATGCAAGACATAGAACCATTTTACAATTGGCGCCATTTATACACAGCCGAAGACGACCGTCGTTGCCCATTTTTTGGACGAGAATACAGTGAGTTTGAATTTTCTCAAACGGTTTACAATTATTATATCCATCCGCAATGGGATGAATTTGGTTCCAAAACGCTTTACCTAAAATTGATTTTTGTAGATTACGAAACCCATTATGCCATCATAGAACTACTAGGCGAATGGAATGATGCTATTGAAAATGATATCATGACGCTTCGAAGAGATGTTACAGATAAACTCTATCGTGAAGGCATTACCAAGTTTATTTTAATTGCCGAAAATGTGCTCAATTTTCATAGCAGCGACGATAGTTATTATGAAGAATGGTACGAGCAAATTGAAGAAGATGGGGGATGGGTGGTTATTGTTGGTATGCCCGAACAAAGTCAATATGATTTTAAAAAAGCCCGTTTAACCAATTATGTTCCCCTTATAGATTTTGCCAATTGGCGTACCCTAAAACCGGAATTGGTTTTTCAACAAATCGATAATTGGATGATTAAACAATTGAATGGTTAAACCTATTCCTATTTCAACATTGCTTTCTGTATAAATTTTCATCATGTATTATAATACGATCTATTACATCAATTGGGCAATCAATTATTCTGATGAATGATTCAGATTATTTTAGGTAAAAACTTTGAATATTTTAAAGAATTGATGAATACTGTCTTACTTTTGCAGTACATAAATTTAACCTGCGCGATATGACTTGGAAAATCTTCTTTACCTCTTCAATTGGAAAAAAATTATTGATGGGGCTTACAGGCATCTTATTAATCTTATTTCTTTGTGTACATGTTGGCGTTAATGCCAGCATTTTTGTTAATGACAATGGCGAAACCTTTAATGCTGCTGCACATTTCATGAGCCATAATTGGGTACTTCGAATTATTGAAATAGGCCTTTTTGTAGGTTTAATATTACACATCATACAAGGTTTGATGTTATGGAAACAAAATGCTGCTGCACGCCCAGTGAATTATGCAATGGGCGATGCCAATAAAAATAGCACATGGTATAGTCGCTCAATGGGTATATTAGGCTCGCTTTTATTAATCTTCCTTATTGTTCATTTGATGCATTTTTGGGTAGGTACAAAAAAGGCACTTTATGTTACCGGAGAAGACCATAACATGTATGAAGAAATGAAATTGGTTTTTACAGAGTGGTATTGGGTGGCCTTGTATTTAGTAGGCGTTATTGCGTTGGGATGGCATTTGTTACATGGTTTTCAAAGTGCATTTCAAACATTGGGCATCAATCATAAACGCTACTCACCAATAATTAAATGTATTGGAATAGCTTTTTCAATCATTGTGCCTATTTTATTTGCATTAATGCCATTAGCATTTCATTTTAATTGGATCGATTAAACATTTTAGTGTGCCAATAGTTATAAAATAAGGTACGCTTAAGCCTGTTTTCTTTTTTACTACTCATCAACTCAAATACTTAAACATATGGCTCTCGACTCAAAAATTCCGGCTGGCGAAATGCATGAAAAGTGGAGTGATTACAAAGGACATGTAAAACTTGTAAATCCTGCCAACAAACGCAAATTAGAAATAATTGTGGTAGGTACGGGTTTAGCAGGATCTTCTGCAGCCGCAGCTTTAGGCGAATTAGGTTATAAAGTAAAAGCATTTTGTTTTCAAGATAGTCCACGCCGTGCGCACAGTATCGCAGCACAAGGTGGTATCAATGCCGCAAAAAATTATCAAAACGACGGTGATTCTGTTTTCCGTTTATTTTATGATACGGTGAAAGGTGGCGATTATCGTGCTCGTGAAGCCAATGTACATCGCTTGGCAGAAGTAAGTTCGGCCATTATTGACCAATGTGTTGCTCAAGGGGTTCCTTTTGCCCGCGAATATGGCGGTTTATTAAGCAATAGAAGTTTTGGTGGAACTCAAGTGCAACGTACATTCTATGCAGCCGGACAAACCGGGCAACAATTATTATTAGGTGCATATAGTGCTTTAGAAAGACAAGTAGCATTAGGTAATGTTCAAATGTTCTCGCGCCATGAGATGTTAGAAGTTGTAACTATTGATGGTAAGGCACGTGGAATTATAGCGAGAGATTTGGTTACCGGAGAATTGGAACGACATTTTGGACATGCAGTTTTATTATGCACGGGCGGATATGGTAATGTATTTTATTTGAGTACAAACGCAATGGGTTGTAATGTTACTGCGGCCTGGAAAGCACATAAAAAAGGTGCACATTTTGCAAATCCTTGTTTCACTCAAATTCATCCTACTTGTATTCCTGTAAGTGGCGACCATCAAAGTAAACTTACTTTAATGAGCGAATCTTTAAGAAATGACGGTAGAATTTGGGTGCCTAAGAATTTAGGAGAAACGCGAAAGGCTGTTGACATTCCTGAAGCAGACAGAGATTATTTCTTAGAAAGAAGATACCCTGCCTTTGGTAATTTAGTTCCGCGTGATGTGGCTTCTAGAGCAGCTAAAGAAAGATGCGATGCAGGATATGGTGTAGGTACAACTAAGATGGCCGTTTACTTAGATTTTGCTGATGCTATAAAAAGATACGGCAAAATTGAAGCTGGTAAAACTGGTCTCGAAAATGCAGATGAGGCTACAATAATTAAATTAGGGAAAGCTGTTGTTGAAGAAAAATATGGTAATCTTTTTGAAATGTATGAGAAGATTACAGGAGAAAATCCTTACGAAATGCCTATGCGTATTTATCCTGCTGTGCATTATACAATGGGTGGATTGTGGGTAGATTACGAATTACAAACTGCAGTTCCGGGTTTATATGCATTGGGTGAAGCCAATTTCAGCGATCATGGTGCCAATAGGTTAGGCGCATCTGCATTGATGCAAGGTTTGGCTGATGGATATTTTGTAATTCCTTACACTTTAGGTAACTATTTGGCAGATGATATTCGCACGGCGTCTATCTCCACTGATCATCCCGAATTTGTAAAAACAGAAAAAGAAGTTGCAGATCGAATCCATCAATTGATGAATATCAAAGGCACACAAACTGTTGAAAGTTTCCACAAACGTTTAGGAAAAATTATGTGGGATAAATGTGGAATGGCCCGTAGTGCAGAGGGATTGAAAGAAGCTATCCAAGAAATTCGTGTCCTTCGGGAAGAGTTCTGGAAAGATGTAAGGGTTCCAGGCAGTTTGGATGAATTTAACCCAGAATTGGAAAAAGCCGGACGTGTTGCTGATTTCCTCGAGTTGGGTGAATTAATGTGCCAGGATGCATTGGATCGCAATGAATCCTGCGGTGGACACTTCCGTGAAGAGTATCAGACAGAAGAAGGTGAAGCACTGCGAGATGATGATAACTATGCTTATGTTTCAACTTGGGAATATAAAGGTAACGGTGAATATACCCTACATAAAGAAGCGCTCAACTTTGAAGTTGTTCACCCTTCTCAGCGGAGCTACAAGTAAACTTTAACGCATCAAAGGAAAATATTTGGGTTATGATACTCACTCTTAAAGTTTGGCGTCAAAAAAATAGTAAAGCCTCTGGTCGTCTGGAAACCTTTCAAATGGATGAAGTGTCTCCAGATATGTCGTTTCTCGAAATGTTCGATGTGCTCAATGAGCGTTTGATCCGTGAAAAAAAGGATCCTATAGCTTTTGACCATGATTG
>JBMOEQ010000129.1:0-8965 GCA_049314655.1 Ferruginibacter sp.
AGCACCGAAAGTGGCGTAATTGATTATATCGACTTTCCCGAGTTTGGCTCTAAAATGGAAGATGAATTTAAAACAAAACTCTCTAGTCGGATATTGGTAAACATGCTAGTAACGGCCACACCATCTTGTAAAATTGATGTAATCTTAGATGAGGCAACGGGTGATATTATTAAAGGAGAAGGCAATGGAATATTAGCCATCAAAGTGGGCAATAATGAACCCTTAACCATTAATGGCAGATACGATATCACTAAAGGTGAATACACTTTTAATTTTCAAACTTTTCTAAAAAAATACTTTACAGTAAATAGTGGAAGTATCATTTGGAATGGCGATCCTTTTCAAGCCAAGATTGATATCCTTGCCGAATACTTAGCCAACAATGTAGATTTCAGCAATATATCTAACACCAGTGGATTTAAACAAAAAAGTGATATCCGAATTGTATCACATCTTACCGAAACCTTATTGAAACCTTCTATCGATTTTGAATTTCAATTACCCGAAGCCAGTGCTTTAAGAAACGATTTTGTAATTACCAAACGCTTACAACAATTTAAAGAAGATAAAAACGAATTGAATAAACAAGTTACATCATTGCTTTTGTTCAATACATTCATTAACAATAATCAAAGTTTCTTGAATGCAAATAGTGGATATAATGTATTATCAAGCACAATTGGAGGTGTAGTTTCCAATGCACTTTCGGGATTCTTTAATAAGTTTTTACAAAAATTCATCAAAAACACTGCATTGTATTTAGATGTAAACAGTAGTATGGAAACCAATTTAGAAAAGAATGTGGCTTCATTACAAGCTGCGGCTAAAAGTGGCTTGGTTTTTACTTTATTAAACGGCCGATTAATTATTACAGCAGGTGTTAATTTAGATTATAATAATCCTTACGCCAATAGTACCAATAACGTTTTAGTTACGCCCGATATCGCTGCAGAATGGATTTTGAGTAAAGATGGAAGGGTACGTATCGTAGGTTTTAACAGAACCAATTTTGATTTAGTAGGACAAAGAAACAGAACGGGTGTTAACTTATCTTATCGGAAGGATGTAGATAAATTATCCAATCTATTCAATGCAGTTGAAGACAAAAAGAAGAAAAAGAAATTGATTAAACCCGCTGAGAGCAAAACCAATTAGTGTTTGCTTAAAATGGTATGTCCCATTTTATCTCGCTTTGTACTTAAGTATTTTTCATTGTGTGGATTAGGTTTAATTTCAATGGCAACCGTTTCAACAACTTCTAAACCATACCCCAATAATCCTGCTCTTTTCTTTGGATTATTGCTCATGAGTTTCATTTTACCAATGCCTAAAGAACGTAAAATTTGTGCGCCTACACCATAATCACGCTCATCCATAGCAAAACCTAATTCTAAATTTGCTTCTACCGTATCTCTTCCTTGTTCTTGTAATTTATAGGCTTTTAACTTATTAATGAGTCCAATGCCACGCCCTTCTTGATTCATATAAAGCACCAACCCTTTTCCGGCTTGTTCAATCATACGTAAAGCAACATGCAATTGATCACCACAATCGCATCTTAGTGAACCTAATATGTCGCCCGTCATACAACTGCTATGAACCCTTACCAGCACCGGCTCCTCTTTTGTCCACTCCCCTTTTTTGATCGCCAAATGAATATCGCCAGTATTACTTTGTTTGAAAGCAATCAATTCAAAATCGCCATATTTTGTGGGCATTTTTACACGTTCTTCTTCTTCTATTAAACTTTCGTGGTGTAACCTGTATGCAATTAAATCTTTTATAGAAATCAATTTGAGGTTAAACCTATGTGCAATTTCTTCCAACTGTGGCAAACGAGCCATTGTACCATCTTCATTCATGATTTCAACCAATACTCCGGCGGGTTCAAATCCGGCTAAACGGGCTAAATCTATAGTAGCTTCTGTATGTCCGGTTCTACGTAAAACACCGCCTTTTTTGGCTCTTAATGGGAAAATATGCCCCGGTCTGCCCAAATCTTCGGGTTTTGTATGTGGATCTACTAACGACAATATGGTTTTGGACCTATCTGATGCCGAGATTCCGGTTGTACAACCATTGCCCAATAAATCTACACTTACTGTAAATGGAGTAGCATGTAATGAGGTATTATCACTAACCATAGGTTGAAGGTGCAATGCATCGCAGCGTTCTTCAGAAAGTGGAGCGCAAAAGAGGCCACGGCCATGTGTACTCATAAAATTGATGATTTCTGGAGTTACATTTTCGGCTGCTGTAATAAAATCGCCTTCATTTTCTCGATCTTCATCATCTACAACAATAACAAGTTTACCTTTTTTAATATCTTCTATTGCACTGGCAATGGTATCTAACATCTTTTTAATTTAAGGCGGTAAAGTTAATGAGGATTATTGAAGTTTCTCGGTTTTGCTTAATTCTTGAGGGGCAAATAGCCTTAATCTTTAAATAACATTGAAGCAGCGGAAAGCCATATAATTTTGCCTTGTTAAAATGTTAATAAACTTTAACAGTTTTAGGATTTTATTCATTTTCTTTGCGAATTAAAACAGTACGTATGCTTCTAAAAAAACTATGTTTAAGTATCATCGCTTTACTAGCAATCTCCTCCATAACCAATGCTCAGGTTACAACAGGTAGCATTTCTGGGGTGGTAAAAGATGCCGGAAATGTTGGACTTGAAGGTGCATCTATAAAGGTGACCAATATTCCAACTGGAACAATTTATTTAACTCAAACCCGTAAAGGTGGAAAGTACGACGTAAATAACGTTGCTTCTGGCGGCCCTTACAAAATTGAGGTTACTTATGTTGGCAAAACAATTGACCCACAAACCGACATTTTCGTTGAATTGGGTGGCGAACAAAGAGTAGATTTCTATTCTAAAGATGCCATTAGTCAACTTTCTGCTGTTACTTTAAACAGCACTAAAGGCAATAGAAATTTGAAAAGTGGTACCGGAAGTAACTTCGGACAGCGCATCATTAATCAAGTGCCAAACATCAGTAGAAGTATCACCAACATTACTGCACTTACTCCACAAGCAGGTGGTGGTAACAGCTTTGGTGGTAGAGATGGCCGTTATAACAACATTACAATTGATGGCGCAAACTTCAATAATAATTTTGGCTTAAGCAATACGCCTTTACCTGGTGGTGCTTTACAGCCTATTTCATTGGATGCGATTGATGAAATTTCTGTTTCTATCTCTCCATACGATTCTAAATTGGGTAACTTCACCGGTGCCAATATCGCTGCGGTAACCCGTAAAGGAACCAATGAATTTCATGGTAGTGTTTACGCTTTCAAAAGAGATCAAGGCTTATTAGGTAGATATACCAATGGAACAAAAGTACCTTCTGTACAACGTTCTAGCAGCGAATTGTATGGTGGCCGTATTGGTGGTCCAATCATCAAAAACAAATTATTCTTCTTTGTAAACGGTGAATATGAAAAACGTGATGCGCCGGGTATTACTTTCGAAGCTGCTCGCCCAGGTGTTGGAGCAGGACCTAATACTAGTCGTGTTTTAGCTTCAGATTTAGATAGTGTTAGTCGCTTTTTAGCTAGAAATTATAACTACACTACCGGTCCTTACGAAAATCTAGGAAACTTTATCACTGAAGGTTATCGTATTTTGGGTCGTTTAGATTGGAATATCATTCAGGGCCATACCCTAACTTTACGTTATAATTATAGTAAAGGAGATGATGATCAATTATTGAATGGTACTAGTGCTCCAAACCCACGTTCTTCTAGCAACCGTTGGAGCCGTAACAGTATGAGCTACGAAAACAGTAATTACCGTAACACATCAGAAGTTACTTCTTACACTGCTGAATTGAAAAGTAATTTCAAAAACAGTATGAGTAATCAATTGTTGTTTACTTATACCAGCAAAATTGATCCTACCAGAAGTACCAATAGCTCTCCATTCCCATTTGTTGATATTCAAGATGGAGCCGTAACAGGTAGAGATAACTACATTAGTTTTGGATACGAGTTGTTTAGTTTCAACAATAAGGTAGATGAAAAGAACCTTACAATCAATGATAACTTTACCTATAACCGTGGTAAAAATAGCTATAGTGCGGGTTTCGAATACCAACAAATTCAAGTTGCCAATAGCTTCCAACGTTATGGTACCAGCTACTATCGTTATAACAGCTTAACAGATTTCTTTAGCAATGCTCGTCCAAATGCATTTGGTTATACTTATCCTTATGCTGGAAAAAGAGCAGTTGCTGATTTAGATTTCGGTCAATTGGCTTTCTACTTACAAAATGAATACAAAGCAAATGATCGTTTGAAATTAACCTTTGGATTACGTTTGGATAAGCCATTATTCCAAAATCAATTATCTGGCAACCCAGCAATTACTGCATTAACCTTTAGAGATTTAGACAATAAGCCTTTAAATATTGATGTAAGCAAATGGCCAAAAACACCTTTCTTATTTAACCCAAGAATTGGATTTAACTGGGATGTTGAAGGTAATAAAAACACCATTCTTCGTGGTGGTGCAGGTTTATTCAGTGGTCGTTTCCCGTTTGTATGGTTTACCAATATGCCAACCAACAGTGGTGTAATTCAAAATACAGTTGAATTAGTAGGTACTACTGGCGCTGCTGCTGTACCAAGTACTTTATTGTTCAACACTTATTATAATAACCCAGGACAATTGTTAACTGATTTCCCAGCACAATTCCCATCAGCTCCTGGAACATCTTCTCCGGGTTCAATTGCATCAGTAGATCGCAATTTCAAAATGCCACAAGTATTTAGAGCTAGTATTGCTGTTGATAAGAAATTAACAGACGATTTAACCCTTACTTTAGAAGGTATTTATAATAAAGACATCAATGCTATCTTCCAATACAATGCCAATTTAGCGGCATTTAGTAGTCAATGGCAAGGTGCTGATAATCGTTCAACAATGGTTTTTGCAAATCGTAGAATTAACCCTGCTATTTCTGAAGCTATTGTATTAACGAATACTACAAGAGGTGGTGCATTTGTTTTCACTACTCAATTGGCAAAACGTTTCAACAAAAATTGGGATGCTAATTTAGCTTACACTTTAACTTATGCATCTGATATCACCGGTAACCCAGGTGCTCAAGCAGCAAGTGCATGGGCTAACTTAAACAGTTTCTCAGGTCAAAACAATCTTCCTTTAACTGTTTCAGAATTTGCAACTCCACACCGTTTTGTAGGTTATATCAACTGGAGAAAAGAATACTTGAAACATTTGGGTACTACCATTTCTTTGGTATACACTGGATACAACCAAGGCCGTTTCAGCTATCGTTATTCAAACGATGTTAATGGTGATGGTAACACTGCAGATTTGATTTATATTCCAAAAGATGCTAGTCAAATTAATTTTGTTACAAACTCTGGAACCTTCAATGGTGTTGCATTCAACTACAGTGCTGCACAACAAAGCGAAGCCTTCTTTAATTATGTTGCTCAAGATAAATTCTTAAACAAACGTAAAGGACAATATGCAGAACGTAATGGCGCTTTATTGCCATTTGTACACAATCTTGATTTAAGAGTATTACAAGATATTTTCACCAATATTGGTAAAAAGCGTCAAACGCTTCAATTAAGTGTGGAAATTGAAAACTTCGGTAATTTATTGAATAATAATTGGGGTGTTGCAAAACGTACTGTTTACAGCAACGCCGCTATTTTGCAATACGTTGCTTTAAATGGTCGTGGCGAACCTACATTCCGTATGAATGTGGTTAATGGACAACTTCCTACTCGTTCATTTGAAAGCATCAATTCAGTTAGTTCTACTTGGAGAGCTAACTTAGGATTGAGATATTCTTTCTAATATAGAAAAGCTTTATACTAAAAATGGCTGTTGATAATTTCAACAGCCATTTTTGTATTTATTACATTCCAAAAAAGAAAGGACTTTAGTGATTGAATGCATCAACAACTTTATCAACAGTAGAAACTAATTAACTATTATAATCTTTGCATCCCCTGCTACTTCCCCCATCCCCATTTTAAAAAATCCGGGAATGCTCTTGCCCAAGTAGGTACATCATGTTTACCATCTTGAAGTTCGAGATAATGAATATCCGATTGCTTAAACCCTTTTGAATAGAGCTCTTCTATTAAAGCTAAAGTATCATCTATAGCATCAATAATACCATTATTGTTTCTATCAGCAGTTTCATCTTGAGTACCCACTTCAAAGAAAAATTTTAACCACGGAGCATACTCGCCAGTTCTAATTAAGCGATGCATAATTCGATCGGTGGCTTCATCAAAATCTTCATCTTCCTGATCTTTATCGCGCCACCAAAACGATCCACTGAAAACTCCAATTTTTGTAAACTCTTTTGGATGGCTCCAGGCAATATCAATAGCCGATAATCCACCTAAAGAAAATCCGGCATATGATTTTTCTTTAAATGAAGGCACTTTATAAGTAAATCGAATAAAAGGCAATAATTCTTCCATTACAAATTGGCTATACAATGCCGCTTTTGCACCTCTTCCTTTATAATCTAAATTATTGGCAGTTCCATATTCGTTTTTCCTGTCTGCTGAACAATGCATCGCCACACATAAAACAGGATGTATGGCATTGGCTTCATATAAGCCGGAGATTATTGCTTCAAATTTCATAGAAACTAAATCTTGCCCATCATTAACTAATAATAAACTCATTTGATCGGGCTCCTCTACATGCGTGGGTAGGTAACAATCTACTTTCACAGATCGTTTCAAATGGATGGAATAAATATCAAATTGTTCAACCTTAATTTTAACTGTAGATCTTAACGGCATAGCTTCAAAAATAAGAAAATGAATAAACTTAGCTCCATATATTCTTAATGCAAATTTTTAATAATAAGTATAATTGGGTATTTCCTTATGATTAAATATATTTGGTAACAGCTATTACTATTAAAAAAAATCATTTATGAAGAAAATCGGCATACTACACGGGAAAGAAAGAAGTTTCCCTGAAGCATTTATCAATAGGGTAAACAGTAAAAATATTGAAGGCATTATGGCCGAGCCAGTACATATTGAAAAAGTGATGCAAGGCATTGATTGCGGATATGCCGTAATTATTGATCGTATCTCTCAAGATGTTCCATTTTACAGGGCTTTTTTAAAAAATGCTGCAATTTGTGGAACGGCTGTTATTAATAATCCATTTTGGTGGAGTGCAGATGAAAAGTTTTTCAATAACTGTTTAGCAACTAAAATTAATGTACCTGTTCCCAAAACAGTAATACTACCTTCTCGCGATTTACCTGCAGATACTTCAGCAGAATCTTTCAGTAATTTATCGTATCCATTAGATTGGGGTGGTATCTTTAAATATGTTGGATTTCCCGCATACATGAAACCTTTTGCAGGTGGTGGTTGGAAGAACGTTTATAAACTAAACGACATGGATGATTTCTTTGCTAAACATGCTGAAACCGGTGAATTGGTTATGCTTTTACAAGAGGAAATTGTTTTCGAAGAATACTATCGTTGTTATTGTATTGGAGGAAAACATGTGCGCATCATGAGTTACGAACCCCGTAATCCACATCACTTAAGATATGTAGCTGATTTTAATCCTTCGGAAGAAAAATTAAACATGATGACTGATATCGTTTTGCGCATCAATCAATATTTAGGATACGATTTTAATACCGTTGAATTAGCCTTAAGAGATGGTGTACCTTATGCCATTGATTTCTGTAACCCTGCTCCGGATGCAGATTTAGCCAGTGTAGGCGAAGCCAATTTTGAATGGGTGGTAGAAACCGCTGCAAATTATGCTATTGAAAAAGCACTTGCTCAAAAAGACGATATTGATAACCTTACTTGGGGCGAGTACATTAAAAGAAGTTCAGCTAAACAAAACCTTTATTAATACATCATTATGGCAGGATTATCTTTTAAACACTTTACAATTGGAGTAGAAGAAGAGTATATGGTAATTGATCCACTTACCAGAGAGCTCAAAAGTCATGAACAAAAAATAGTTCAAGAGGGACATAAAATTATCAAAGACAAAGTGAAGGCCGAAATGCACCAAGCAGTGGTGGAAGTAGGTACAGATATTTGTCAGGATGTTGATGAGGCTTTCATGGATGTATCCTTATTGCGAAAAACAATCAGTAGCATTGGAGAAAGTTTAGGATTAAAATTAGGCGCTTCGGGCACCCACCCTTTTAGCCATTGGGAAAGTCAGCTCATTACAGAACATGTTCGTTACAATGAAATTGTAAATGAATTGCAAGAAGCAGCAAGAAGTAATTTAATTTTTGGATTGCATGTGCATGTAGGTATGGAAAATAGGCAAATGGCGATTCATATTGCCAATTCGGCCCGATACTTTTTGCCACATGTTTATGCATTAAGTACCAACTCGCCATTTTGGGAAGGCCGATTAACCGGATACAAATCTTTTAGAACAAAAGTATTCGACAAATTTCCTCGTACAGGCATCCCCGATTATTTTGAAAGTATTGAAGCCTACGAAAATTATGTGAAGTTGTTGGTAAAAACCAATTGCATCGACAATGCTAAAAAAATATGGTGGGATTTAAGGGTACACCCTTTCTTTAATACCGTTGAGTTTAGGATTTGCGATATACCTATGACGGTTCAAGAAACCGTTGCCATTGCAGCGTTGTTTCAAGCCATTTGTGCTAAGCTGTATAAACTGCATAGTCAAAATTTAAATTTTCAAATGTACTCCAGAGCATTATTAAATGAAAATAAATGGCGTGCCAGTAGATATGGAATTGATGGCAGTTTAATTGATTTTGGAAAAGAAGCAGAAGTAAATACGCGTGTTTTAATTTACGAACTGTTAGATTTTATTGATGATGTTGTGCCTCAATTAGGAAGCCGACATGCTATTAATTATGTACATAAAATGCTAGAACAAGGTACCGGTGCCGATCGTCAATTAAAAGTTTACGAACAA
>JBMOEQ010000130.1:0-8927 GCA_049314655.1 Ferruginibacter sp.
GGATGATAAAAAGACAATAAAATAAGTCCAAATAAAATTTGAATACTTGCCGCAGGTATATCTAATAGTAATTTTGAAATACCTTTTTGTAAGGAAATGGTATCAAAAAATCGATTCACCAATTCGGGAAGATAGTAGCTGTCTACCTCATGTAAATTGAGTTTGGGAATACGATCGGCAAATTCGAAAGAATAGCGTACAAAGATTTTTTGCTGCACTTTTTCAATTAAGCGCATTTGATTTACTTGTAACAATCCGGCGATAAAAACACCTGTTACAACAAGAAAAATAAGGATAACCAAAGAAGTAGAAATAGAACCCCCTAATACAAAGCTGATGATAGATTGGATTCCAAGAGGCAGCGACAATTGGATAAGTCCACTCAAAATAGCGTAAAAATAGATACTGGATATTTCTGATTTATCTAGTTTGAACACCTTAAAAATCCTTTGCAGGGCATTCATTTTTTTTTCTGTAGAAGCTGTTGCTGCCATATAATTTGTTTACGCTGATATCAAATAGGAGAAAATTTTCTCCCCCTTCAACCTGTTAACCCGTGAGATAACATTCTTTTTTTAAAAGAGTTGCGAAAATAGGCGTCTATTTTATTCGATACATTAAAATTGCGCTTTTTAAGTTTAATTTAAGACTTTTCCATAAAAAAAGCCTGCGAAATATCACAGGCTTATTGTATTTAAGATTTTAAAACAACTCGGGTTGATAATTTTCATCCTGTTCTTTCTTTTCCCATTCCATTTCTACCGATTTAGAAAACTCTGTAAGTTTTGCACCTACTGCCTTCCAGCCCATAACCTCAACCATTGAGTTAATTTTAAATTTATTGCGCCTTACCAATTGGCCTCGTCCTGTTTGTACAATCAAAACAGGATCTTCATCGGTAGAAACCATTTCTAAACGGTTATCCTTTCCTTCTTTAATGAAAAAGAATTTGGTTTGAAGCGTACTGGTTTCAATTTTGAAGCGCTTGATGTTGTATTGTAATTTATCATTATCTAAATACACAGCGGTAATGATTTTCTCCGGATGAAATTTTTCAATCAAGATTACTTTCTCAGTGTCGAATCTTTGTGTTAACTCTTGGTCGGTGATTTCGTAATTGCCATCAGAATAAATAACAACCAATCTATCTTCTGCTTCAAATTTGCCTAAATATTCACCTTTCTCTTCTACATTAAGTCTACCGAATTTATTATCGAACCAAAGCTTTTTAGCATCCAAAGTAGAGCGACCGGCTTCCTTAAATTTCACTGTTTTAATAGGATACTTTGTTACTTGATTACCGATACTACCACGACCTTTGATTTCCATTTCTTCAAAATAGAATTCAAATTCTTTTTTCTTTGCACTGCAATTAGGACTCAACACTACTTTCACTATTTCGGCTTCTCCATTTGGATTGCAGGTAAAATAATGAACTCTACTTTTTTCTGATCCTTTGGTAAGATCGTATTCCTTATCGCGAGTGATTCCGGTAACATTAAAACGTTTAGCAAAACTAATTCCGGTTTTACCATCTACATAAATCATATTGTAGGTAGTACGTTCATCACTTTTTTGAAAAACAGCCACATGCAAAATGTCTTTTCCAATAAATACTTTATCCGATACCCTTACCACTTTCATGATACCGGCTTTGGTAAACGCGATGATATCATCAAAATCCGATACTTCTGCAACAAACTCATCTTTCTTTAAACCATATCCAATAAATCCGTCCGCAAAATTTGCATAGAGTTTAATATTAGCTATAGCTACTGATTTGGCTTGAATGGTATCAAACAATTTGATTTCAGTTTTGCGTTCTCTTCCTTTACCGTATTTCTTTAACAGATTTTCATAATACGCCACAGCAAAATCGGTTAAGTGTTCTAAATCGTATTTCACTTGTTCTATATCTGCTTCTAAACCTTTAATCTGTGCATTCAATTCGTCAATATCTAATCGATAAATTCTACGTACCGGTTTTTCGGTTAGTTTTAAAATGTCTTCACGGGTAATTGCTCTACGCAGTAATTTTTTGAAAGGCACAAAAGCTTTATCAATAGCTTCAATTACTTTATCCCAGGTTTCGTGTTTCTTTTCTAATTCCTTATAAATTTTTTCTTCGAAGAATATTTTTTCTAATGAAGTGTAATGCCATTTTTCTTGCAATTCGGCCAACTTAATTTCCAATTCTTTACGCAGTAAATCTTTGGTATTTTCTGTTGCAACTCGTAACAATTCTTGCACGCCCATAAAAATGGGTTTATCTTTTACAATAACACATGCATTGGGCGAAATACTAACTTCACAATCGGTAAATGCAAATAACGCATCAATCGTTATATCCGGCGAAATACCTGCAGCCAATTCAATGATTATCTCTACATCAGCAGCCGTATGATCGGTAACTTTTTTGATTTTTATTTTACCTTGATCGTTGGCTTTAACAATACTTTCCATCAATTGGGTAGTAGTAACGCCAAAGGGTACACTACGAATCACCAATGTTTTTTTATCTACCTCTTCAATGATGGCACGTACACGAACTTTTCCGCCACGTTTCCCTTCATTATAATTGCTTACATCTACGATACCACCGGTTTGAAAATCGGGAAATATTTCAAACTTTTTACCGCGCAAACATTTAATAGAAGCATCAATGAGTTCGCAAAAATTATGGGGTAAAATTTTAGTAGCCAATCCCACTGCAATACCTTCTGCGCCTTGTGCTAAAAGCAAAGGAAATTTCATGGGCAAGGTTACCGGTTCTTGTTTACGACCATCGTAACTTAAAGCCCAATCGGTTGTTTTTGCATTGAAAGCAACATCTAAAGCAAATTTGCTTAAACGGGCTTCAATATAACGAGAGGCAGCAGCATCATCGCCTGTACGTACATCGCCCCAGTTACCTTGCGTATCTATGAGTAAATCTTTTTGTCCGAGGTTTACCAATGCATCTCCAATACTCATATCTCCATGCGGATGGTATTGCATGGCTTGTCCAATTATATTAGCCACTTTATTGTAACGGCCATCATCCATTTCCTTCATGGCATGCAAAATTCTGCGTTGAACCGGCTTTAAGCCATCTTCTATTGCAGGCACAGCCCTTTCTAAAATTACATAGCTGGCATAATCCAAAAACCAAGTTTTGTATTGTCCGCCTACCCCTACATCGGTATGAATATATTCTGCTTTATTTTTTTCTTTCGCCATTGATTGCTATTTTTTCCTTCTACTGCTTTTGAGCTTAAAAATTTATTCGGCCGATTTCAATTTAATTTCAAAATCTTTCATGTTGCCTATTTTGCCTTGTACATCAAACATATCTTGCGCAATCATCACTTTTAATCGCCATAACAAATACGCATCACCGGTAGTTTGTTTGGCTTTATTGATAAATTGGTTAATGATTTTAGATGCTTTTTGCCAATCGGTAGTGATCATTTTTTTTAGTTCGGCATCATAAAAATCATAATCGGCTTGGGTAAGTTTTTTACCGCCTTCTAAAATTCTAACACCGCGATGTTCTTCACAAATTTTCTTCCATTCATCCGGATCTACTTCAAATTCACTTAAAGTAATTTCGCGAGCCAATTTTTTTGCTTTTAAAAATTCTTTAGCCGGAATTTCACTTAAAAACTGCGGATAAAAAATGCCCCCTTTTTCATTGATGAAAGGCAGGTTATTCAAGTATAGGATAAATACCCTGCCTTGAAATTCTTGCATGTAATTCAATATCCAATAATAACCACTTACATCATGTTTATTTTGCGCAGCCCAAATCCAAATTTTTTCTTCCGGATTTCTTCTCATTGTGCCTACTACATTGGCAATAGTAGCGTAATCATCTACACTATTGTCCTCTACCTTTCCATCATAATCGCCGCCAGCCAATACTTCACGCCACCAATTTTTTCTATTTTCTATAGCTTCACCGGTATATAAAGTAAGCGGCCCTACAGCATAATCATCTCGAATTAAACTTATTTCGCCAGCCAAAGTTTCATCCATTTCAATGGCTTTTGATAATACCTCTACATCGGGTTCATTAAAAACTATATGTATCATTTCCTATGCATTTGTGGCCGAGGCCAAGGTTCAAATTAATTTTTTAAGAAGCAATTTCATCAGCCAAATCCACTTCAACTTTTAGGTTTTCGATGATAAAATCTTGGCGACTGGGCGAGTTTTTACCCATATAATATTCTAACAATTGTTGAATATGTGTTTCGGGTAATAACATTACCGGTTGTAATTTCATTTCGGGACCAATAAAGCGAGCAAATTCATTAGGACTAATTTCACCCAATCCTTTAAAACGAGTGATTTCGGGCTTGCTGCCTAATTTCCTAACCGCTTGTTGCTTTTCGGTTTCATCGTAACAGTAAATGGTTTCTTGTTTATTTCTTACTCTAAACAACGGTGTTTCCAATAAATAAACGTGCCCATTTTTTACTAAATCGGGGAAGAACTGTAAGAAGAACGTCATCAACAATAATCGAATATGCATCCCATCCACATCGGCATCGGTGGCAATTACTATATTGTTGTAACGGAGGTTATCATAATCGTCTTCAATGTTTAATGCATGTTGAAGTAGATTAAATTCTTCATTTTCGTATACCACTTTTTTGGTGAGTCCAAAGCAGTTCAAAGGCTTACCCCGTAAACTAAATACAGCTTGAGTATTTACACTTCTGGCTTTGGTAATACTTCCACTGGCACTATCCCCTTCGGTAATGAAAATGGTACTTTCCTTTTGCTTTTCTAAGATGATATCTTTATCCTTTCCAGTTACTTCATCGTTGTAATGAAACTTACAATCGCGTAATTTTTTGTTGTGTAGATTGGCTTTCTTGGCCCTTTCGTTGGCTAATTTGCGAATACCCGATAATTCTTTCCTTTCGCGTTCATTTTGTTCAATACGTTTGCGTAAGGCTTCAGCAACAGTAGGATTTTTGTGTAAGAAATTATTGAGTTCTTTTCCTAAAAAATCTCCCACAAAATTCTTCATGCTTGGACCGTTTTCAAAAACCGTAACCGAGCCTAATTTTGTTTTCGTTTGACTTTCAAAAACCGGTTCTTGAACCCGCACACTAATGGCCGAACATATACTTCCTCTGATATCGGCTGCATCAAAATCTTTCTTATAAAATTCACGGATGGTTTTTACATATCCTTCGCGGAAGGCGGCTAAATGTGTTCCACCTTGAGTAGTAAATTGTCCGTTTACAAAACTGTAATACTCTTCTCCATAAGCATTTTCATGCGTGATGGCAGCTTCTATATCCTCGCCTTTTAAATGAATGATAGGATAACGAATTTCATCTTCATTGGTTTTACGTTGAAGCAAATCCAATAATCCGTTTTTACTTACATACCGTTTGCCATTGAGGTTCATTACTAAACCCGCATTGAGGTAACAATAATTCCAAAATTGGTTGTCTAAATATTCTTGAACGTAATGGAAGTTCTTAAAGATGCCTTCATCAGGCGTAAACTCAACATAAGTACCATTTTCTTCTTTGGTATTGGTTTCTTTATGTTCTTTAACCAAATTTCCTTTATTAAATTCGGCAGTTTTTTCTTTGCCATCGCGGTAAGCAGTTACCTTAAAGTAATCGCTCAAAGCATTTACGGCTTTTGTACCCACCCCATTCAATCCCACACTTTTTTGAAATGCCTTACTGTCGTATTTGGCACCGGTATTAATTTTACTTACTACATCTACTACTTTTCCTAAGGGAATGCCTCTACCGTAATCTCTTACAGAAATTACTTTGTTGTTGATATTTACATCTACATGCCGTCCGTAACCCATGGTATGCTCATCGATACAGTTGTCGATCACTTCTTTGAGTAACACGTAAATGCCATCATCCGGACTACTTCCATCTCCCAGTTTACCAATATACATACCCGGACGAAGGCGAATATGTTCTTTCCAATCGAGGCTCCGTATCGAGTCTTCGGTATATTCCATGCCGCTATTATCTTTTTCAGCCATAATATAAATCCTTGATTTTTAAAACCTATCGTTGTATTTAAACGAACTTGGGCGCAATCTACTAATTTTTTTAGTAATTCGAGAATGGAGCAAATATAACCAAAATGAAGATTGAGCAAATTTGAGGGTTTTAAACACCTGTGCATAAGTTGGTTTAGGGGTTTAGAAGTTTAGAGGTTTAGACTAGAAACTACTTATATGTTACTTCCTTTAATATCTGTTGAGCGATTGATGAACGATTGGCGAACGATGGTTTAACGATAGTTTAGAAGTTGAGTAGTTTAGGGTTTAGGGTAGATACTTTATAAACGTTTAATCTTTAAAAACTCGTTGAGAAGTTGGGTTTAGGCCAATTCTAACTTAAAATTATTAATAACATTAAATATTCATTATATAAAAATTATAATTTATAAATGATGCAACGAAAAGCCAACAACTTGCTTCTGAGAGTAATTGGATTGTTTGAAAGGAAAAGAATTCATTCAACGATCCAAATTCACCAATTTATTTAAATCTAAAATAATTAAAATGAAAAAAACATGGACGCTAATTGTGGTTCTATTTGCTACAATGGTAAGTTTTAACAGTTGTAAACCTAAAGATGCCGACATTAAATCGGCTATTGAAACCCAACTCAAAACAAATCCTGCTACTCAAAATACAATAGTAGAGGTAAAAGATGGCATTGCAACCATTTCTGGTGAATGTAAAGATGAAGCTTGCGCTGCTGAATGTTTAAAAATTACAAAGGCGGTAAAAGGAGTAAAAGACGTTGTAAATAATTGCAAAGTAGCTCCAACGCCAATAGTTCCTGCAGAAACAGTAGTAATTAATTCAGATGATGCATTAACCAAACTTGTTACAGATGCGGTTAAAGATTTTCCTTCTATTAAATCTACAGTGAAAGACGGAGTAGTTTCAGTTACTGGCGAATTAACTGCAGAAAGATGGAAAAAATTAAAAATGATTTTAGACGGTTTAAATCCTAAAAAAGTAGATGCCAGTGCATTAAAAATTAAATAACTTAATAACTCATTAACAATGTTACAAGAAAAATACAAAGCAGTTATAGATGCAGCAATCAATGCAGCAGTAGCTCAACTTCAAGTTGAAGAAAAAGAAGGCGTTTTATACATTAATGGAACTGCACCTACTGGTTCGGTGAAAGATTTACTTTGGACAATTTATGGTCAAATAGATCCTAATTTCCTTACAGGAGATTTGGTTATGGATGTTCAAGTATCTATAGATGCAACAATAACCAAGGTAAAAGTTACAACTGAAAGTAGCAATTTAAACATTCGTAAAGGTCCTGGTACAGATCAACCAATAGTTGGCAAAGCTGCCCATGGTGAAATTATTACGCTTATCAACAAAAGCAATGATCAATGGTGGTTGGTTAAAACTGCTGATGGAGAAGAAGGATATTCGTATGCTCAATACCTTACACCGGTTGAATAAATATTTAAACTATTCTTTGAAAATGCCATCCTTTTTAAATGATGGCATTTTTTATATTAAAAACACTCAACTTTGTAAAAAATACACATGAAATATATCTTCATATTAATGCTTAGTGTGGCTTTAGCATCTTGCTCGGCACAAGAAAATACAAGTTTAACTGCGGATGAATTTGAACAACAAATAAAAGCTAATCCTAATGCACAAATATTAGATGTACGTACACCGGGAGAATTTAACTCGGGCCATCTTAAAAATGCCTTATTAGCCGATTGGAGAAATAAAAAAGAATTTAATAGAAGAATTAGTTTTATTGATAAAGACAAGCCCGTATTGGTGTATTGTTTATCGGGTGGCAGAAGTGCAGCTGCAGCTGAAATGATGCGTGCAGCAGGTTATAAAACCGTTTATGAGTTAGATGGAGGCTTAAATGCTTGGAGAGGAAAAGACAAACTGGTAGAAGGCAATTCTAATGCGCCCCAACTATTGGTACAAACTTTTGATGAAACCATTCAAAAAAATGGATTGGTATTGGTAGATTTTGGTGCTGAATGGTGTGCCCCTTGTAAAAAAATGGAACCCATTTTAAATGCGGTTGTTCAAAAGAAAGGCAGCAGTTTTACTTTACTTAAAGTAGACGGCGGTAAAGATCTTGATTTGATAAAAAAATATCAAGTAGAAGCATTACCGGTGTTCCTTATTTTCAAAAATGGACAACAAATTTGGCGTAAAGATGGCGTTGCAACAGAAGCCGAGCTCTTGGATAAATTACAGTAATTTAAATTTGCTGATGGGCTTTCACAAAATCGGTTACCAAATAACTGATTAATTTTCCGGTATACTCATTTCTTTGTCCGTCGTTGAGTTGTGTTGCACCTTCTGCAATATGTAAATAAGCAGCCTTTGTATCAGTGGCTGTAAAATTCACAAACTGCCGGGCATGCAATACAGAAATACCGGATGCTACTGCAGCACTGCTTAATGCGCCTTCTATTACATCAACATCTATCTCTATTCCGGTATAAGTGCCTTCTGTAAATCCGGTTGCATGGGCCACTGCTTGAATGAAATTTTTCTTCTCATGTATAAAAATATCCTCGTAAGTGATATAATCAATAAAAGGATTTTCATGAATATCCATGAGTACGTTTTGCGATATCAATTGCTCTTGTAAGGCTACAATGGCATATTTACCCAAATACCCATCTTCCTCCGCATACCTGAAAGCATTGCCACTATGCCTGCCTTCAATGGCTTTAAAATCGGCATGGGCATCTAAGTTTACTACATTAATTTGTGCCAATGGAATCAATTCGGCTTTGTATAAACCTTTAGCAACACCTTTAATAATTGGATATGCATTGTTATGTCCGCCGCCAATGATAATTGGAATCTTTTTAGCAGCGGTGATCCATTTTATTAAATTCTCTACTTGTTCATCAATGATATTTAC
>JBMOEQ010000131.1:0-8913 GCA_049314655.1 Ferruginibacter sp.
GCTTGTTGGAGTATTAAAGAAACCTTATTTAAATGGTATGGCAATGGGGAAGTAGATTTTCAGGAGCATTTAAACATTCAACAAATTGTGCTGAACGGAAATGAAGGAAAAGCGCATTGTGTTTTCAATAAAGATATTTCTCTTTCAATAACGGTTGATTTCCTTTTTTTTAATGGCAATTGTTTATCCTGGTTGGCAACTTTACCGCTTTAATGCCATTTAAACACGCCATTTGTTTATTGCAATTATTGGTTAAAAGCGATTACTGGGGTCAATTTTTTGAGGAATATTCAATAATAAATCAATATTTGTGTAAATCTATTCTTCATCAACCGCTAACACATGCGTACAATTGTAGGTGTATTTTGTTTTTTATTGGGCTTTATTGAAGTTGTAACGGCACAAACACCCTCCTTGGGCACATATAGCAACGCTACTATAATGAGTAATGGCAATGCTAGTTTTTCGCCAACAATAGCTCCTCAAAATACTGCATCTTTAACAGCTACTACCAACCCCAATTTTAAAGGCACTTTATTAGCCAATCCGTTAACGGGAAAAATCACCGTTATCAATGCCTATCCTGCTGGCGTATATCTCCTTTCAATAAAAGCATTTGCCGCAATAGGAAGTGCAACTGCAACAACAAGTTTTACGTTAACAGTGAGCAATACCCAAGCATGTAGTTTGGCTGCATTTACATATAATGGATCGGCCATTAACATTGGTACACGACCACTTGGTGTAACCTTAGCCGATTTTAATAACGATGGTATACAAGATATGGCATCGGTAAATTTTCAATCACCCTCAACTGTTTCTATTCGATTGGGCAATGGTCGTTCGTTCTCCGGATTTACCGAAGTAGCTGTTGGAGATGGTGCACGGTCATTGGCTGTAGGCGATTTTAATGGAGATGGAAATGTAGATTTAGCTGCTACAAGCCAAACCAATTCAACAGTTTCTATTCGTTTAGGTAATGGGTTAGGTACATTTTCTGGTACTACAGAAGTGCCGGTAGCAAATGGTGTACGTTCAATTGCTATTGCCGATTTTAATCAAGATAAAAAGTTAGATTTTGTTGTGGCATGCGATAACAGTGATTCGGCCTATATCCGTTTAGGAAATGGACAAGGTGGTTTTATTGATAGTACCGAAGTGCCATTGCCTGCACCGGGATTAGCCGTAGTGGTTGGCGATTTTAATGAAGATGGTTTTACTGATTTTGCTTGTTCATCAGGACAATTTGGTTCGGCTGTGTACATTCGTTTGGGCAATGGAACAGGCAATTTTTCGGGCACTATCAATATCAATGCAGGTAATATTGCAAAGCATATCCTTACGGCAGATTTTAATGGAGATGGACATACCGATTTGGCCCTGAGTAATAATAATGGCAATACGGTATCTATTTTATTAGGCACGGGTACCGGAAATTTTACCATAGGTGATGAAGTGCCGGTATGGGATAATCCATTTCAACTTGCATTGGGCGATTTTAATGGAGATGGAAAGCAAGATTTTGCCGTAGGTTCAGAAAGTTTTGGAAAGATAAGAGTAAGATTAGGAAACGGAGCAGGTGGATTTACTGATAATGGAACATTGAATACCAATATTGAAGCTGATGGCGTTGCAGTTGGCGATTTTAATTCAGATGGCATTCAAGATATAGTAAGTGCTGATGGAGATAATAAATTGTATGTGTTTTTAGGTAATAGTAAAACATTGGTGGTTAAAGGCAATGGACAAATTATTGCAGATGGCGATATTAGTCCGTCAACAGTTGATTATACCGATTTTGCTGCAGTAGAAGTAAATCAAACAGCACAACGCAGTTTCATCTTAAAAAACAATGGCAATACACCTTTGTCTATAGTTGCTATTAATCGTACTGGGACAAATGCTGCTATGTTTACGGTTACGGGTATTAGTTTTCCGGCATCCATTGCGGGGCAAGACAGTATCGTTTTCACACTTCAATTTACCCCAACAAGCAGCGGAATAAAAACAGCTAATGTTTCAATTGTTACCAATGATTGCGTTAATCCGAGTTACGATTTTGCAGTAAAAGGTAACGCCTATATTTTACCTGTATTGGGTACTTATGCCAACACTACTGTTGTATATGGTGGCAACGTTACAATTAATCCTTCTCAAGCGCCACAAAATACCAATTTGTTAACGGTAACACCTTCGGTAAATTTTAAAGGCAAAATTTTAATCAATTCAACTACTGGAATCATTCAAGTAGTGAATGCACAATCTAAAGGAACATTAGAAATTAAAGTAAGGGCTTATGTTGATACTAGCATTGCATCTACCAGAACGTTTAATTTAAAAGTAGATACTTTAAATAGCTGTACCTATGGGCATTTTGAAACCCGTTTTGTATATCCAACTGCCAATCTTCCTAAACAAATTGAAGTAGGCGATTTTAATGGCGATGGTAAACAAGATATGATTGCCTTATGTACCACCGATTCTGTATTACAAGTACGATTAGGAGATGGGGCAGGAAATTTCGGTAATATTATTTCAACGCCTATACCAAGATATGCTACTGAAATGGTGTTGGCCGATTTTAATGCAGATGGAAAATTGGATATAGCTATTGCACATAGTACCAGTAAAAAAATCACCGTATTCTTTGGCTCAGGAAGCGGTTCATTTACACTTCAAAATACTTTATTGTTTTATAATACCCTTAACGGGTTAACTGTAGCCGATTTTAATAATGATGGATTTTTAGATCTTGCTTCCACCAGTTCCATCTCACAAACTTCAAATGATTATATAGGTATTTATTTAAATAACCGTGCAGGTGGATTTGTTCCTCAAACTGATGTATATATAGGCAATGTTCCATTAAAAATAAAAGCTTTAGATAACAATAATGATGGCTTTGTTGATTTAATGGTGCTAGCATCGGATGTTTCTAAATATTATAATGGCAATGGGGCAGGGGTATTTACACTAGAAATGTCTATACCCCTTTGGTATGCCAACACCGTTATTGATGTGTCTCTGGGCGATCTTGAATTAGATGGTCAGTTTAACGATTTAGCATTATTGTATTCGGCGCCGGCAAGTTTTGGAACCACTATAGTAACGGCCGATTTATTTGGATCGGTTGCTGTATCATTCCCACCATTAAACGTAAATAATTCACCCTATACTTTTATTGCCGGAGATTTTAATGGGCTTGGAAAATATGATTTTGCCGTAGGCAGTAGTTTGGTTGATGCATTACAATTGTATAATGGATCTGGATTTAACACTTATACATATGATACCGCCATCATAACCAATACCCGTTCTACAGCATTAGCTTCGGGCGATTTTAATGGAGACGGTTTATTGGATTTATTGGCAGCAGATAATGTAGACAATAAAGTTGCGGTAATTATGAAGCAATTGGATCCGGCAAGAAGTATTCAAGTGTTGGGTAATAATAAACCTATTGTACCCGCAACTGTAATTACGGCTTTCTCCGATAGTACAAATTTTGGAACAGTTACGGTTCAAACAACAAAAACATATACCATAAAAAATACCAGTACAATTCCTTTAACCATTTATTCTATTACTTCTTCCAATAGTACTTTTTTACTTTCAACCGGTTCATTGGGCGCTTATCCTTCAGTGTTAGCACCGGGGCAAGCGGGCACTTTTTTAGTAAGATTCAATCCTACCAACATAGGCAATGCACAATCTACCATTCGTGTTAAAAGCAATGCTTGTTTAAATGCCGATTATTCGTTTTTGGTAGAAGCTACATTAAGTACTTCCGGAGCTGCATTGGGTTTCGATGGGGTTGATGATTATGTGGATATTGCGGATGCACCTGTATTTAATTTTAGCAGCGGATTTACAATAGAAGCTTGGATAAATGTGGGTGCAAGTGGCAATAAAAGCATCCTAGATAAAGTATATCCTTTTGGTGCCGGGCCTTTTTTATTCGATCTAACCAATAATTTACGATTGGGTATTTTTACCAATTCCGGCCCTTTCTTCATCAATGCACCAACTGCCATTTCATTAAATACATGGACGCATGTTGCCGCAACTTATAATCCATCTGCAGCACAAATGAAATTATTTATCAATGGTACTGAAGTGGCTGTAGGGGCAATTGATGGTACAATCATCAATAATCCATTGCCCATCAGAATTGGCGCACCTGCTGCATCCCCAGCTTCTACTGCATTTTTTAATGGAAAAATGGATGAAGTACATATTTGGAACAAAGCATTGAATAGCTGTGAAATTAAATCACATCTTAATCAAAAAATTACTACAAATATGTCCGGATTAGTGGGCAATTATGCTTTTAATCAAGGAGTGGCATTTGGTAATAATAGCACCGAAACTATACTTGCCGATGCGTCGGGCAATAACAACCAGGGTACCTTAACTAATTTTAATTTAACGGCATTAAATGCTTCTAATTGGATTAGTCCGGGTGCAGTAGAAACCAATCCCATTCAATTGTTCAATTATTGGTTGGGCGTTAATACCAATTGGAACGATGCTTTAAATTGGAGCACCGGTATTGTGCCAACAGCAAGTACAAATGTTTGCATTACCAATTGTGCAGCCAATATGCCTATTGTAACAGGACTTAGCAGTACATGTTATAAATTGTACGTTCAAAGCGGGGCACAAGTAACCGTTGAAACCGGTGCAAAATTAACGGTTACAGGAAACTAACTGAATCAATGATTTGTCAATTTTGATTCAATGGTATTTCTAATAATGCTGAATAGCTAAAAGGTAAAGGTTCCAACAATCAGAATAAGAATAATAATGAGGAATGTTTATCTCTCATCGTACTCATTAGTAAAGCCTAAACGAATTAAATTTTTCACGCTTTCCATTACAATATCTTCTTGATATTCTTTGTAAGCTTCTAATATTCCTGCAATGGACGTGTCATGTAATGCAAGAATTTGTGCAGCTAATATGCCGGCATTTTTAGCACCATTGAGTGCAACAGTAGCAACGGGCACACCATAGGGCATTTGTAAAATAGACAACATAGAATCCCATCCATCAATAGAGTTCGACGATTTTACCGGAACACCAATAACAGGTAAAATCGTATGTGCAGCAACCATACCGGGTAAATGTGCAGCACCACCAGCACCGGCGATGATCACTTTTAAACCACGCGCTTTGGCATTACTGGCATATTCTTTTAAACGTTCGGGTGTACGATGTGCAGAAACTACAGTTAACTCGGGCTCTACTTCAAATTGACGCAACATTTCTGCAGCACCTTTCATAATATCTAAATCGCTTTCGCTGCCCATTATGATGGCTACTAAAGGTTTTTCTGTTGATGGGTTTATGAATTCGGTTACTGTAGACATGATATTAGCGTTGTTAGTTTTGAACTTTAAATTTAGTTGAACTTTTTATATTACTGTTTAATAATATTTTTTTTATTCTTTGGTGATTTCTCCGGCCAATAATAACATTTCGGCTTCGGCTATTTTGGCTTGAAATAAGGAATTGATTAATCGGGTTTGTGCCGAGGCATAATTCAATTGTCCTTGTCGCAATTCAACTGAAGTTATTGATTGCAATCTAAACCGCTCTAAATTGATGAGGTTATTTTCTTTAACCAACAATAAATTCTGTTGCTCTAATGTGGCTAAAGATTTACCATTATTATAATTCAAAAAAGCATTGTTTAATGTATTGTTTAATTGTTGTTGAATTTGCTGATTGGCCAATTGCTGGTTTTTAATGTCGATATCGGCCACTTTCAATTGACGTTTTACATTGCCGCCATTGAAAATAGGAATACTTAATCCAATGGTTGCCGATGGGCCATACGATTGATTCAATAATGTAAAGCCAGCTGCATTTTTATTTCTTAGAAAATTGTAATTGGCACCTAAATTCGCCGAAGGCAAACGTTGAGCATTGATTTCTTTTTTGGTTTGCATCAATACAGCAAGATTAGATTTAGCCAATAATACCTGCGGATTTTGTGTGGATAGTTTTTGTTGAATTGCCGTATAATCAATACCCGGAATTTGTAATTGAATACTGTCTGCTGTTTCAAATGGGGTAGAGGCAGCTCTTGCCAAAAAGGTATTTAAATTCGATTTTTCGATGCTGATGTTATTTTCAAATCCTAATAGAAGGGCTTTTTGTTCATTTAAATCTACTTCGGCTTGCAGTTGATCGGTTTTAGCGCTGGTTCCAATTTTAAATTTAGCCGTAGCAATTTTTAAACGTTCATTGTTAAGTGCAATAACTTCTTGTGTGGCTTTTACTTGTTGTTTTAAACGAACAATATTTAAGTAACTGCTTATTACATCATAGGCTGTTTCATTGACCATTCTGGTGAAATTAATTTCTCCAATTTTTTCCAATTCGGCCAATCGGTTTTTGGTGGCGTACATCCTCATGCCATCAAAAAAGCGCCAGTTAACTGCAACTCCTGCATTGAGATTATTTACCGAAGCCCCATCCCGTTTTATAATGGTGCCATTCGATAAATTTTGTTGAAGGTTATTGGATGCTAATGTTTTGTTGGCTGTTAATGCAATAGTAGGTAATGCGCCGGCATTGCCCCAATTGTTATTGATAGTAGCCGCTTCTACCAGATTTTTTGCAATCAAAATATCATAGTTGTTTTGAATTGCAATTTTTACGGCATCTGTTAAAGTGAGCAATGGCTGCTGCGCAACAACAGTAGCTGCAATAAGGGATACAATAACTAGCAAACTAAATTTCTTCATTGCGTTTCTTTTTTGACGATAAGAAAGAGTAAATCGCCGGAACAATATATAATGTAAGCACCAGTGAAAAGATGATTCCGCCAACCATTACTAAACCTAATGGAATTCGGCTGGTAGAGGCATCTCCTAAGGATAAAGCCAAGGGCAACGCGCCCAAACTCATGGCTAAACTGGTCATTAAAATTGGTCTAAATCTTGCCACAGCTGCATCAACAGCCGCAGTTGTTTTAGCGATATTGCCCAATTGTTTTTGATTGGCAAATTCAACAATAAGAATTCCGTTTTTGGTAACCAAACCTACCAACATTATCATACCTATTTGAGAAAATATGTTAAAGGTTTGATCAAACATCCATAAGGTGAGTATGGCGCCTGCCAATGCCAATGGAACCGTTATCATAATAATAAACGGATCTATAAAACTTTCGAACTGTGCCGCTAAAACAAGGAAAATTAATACCAATGCCAAGATGAAGGCAAAACTGGTATTGCTGCCACTTTCGGCATAATCTCTCGATGTTCCGGTTAATGAGGTATTGAAACTTTCATCCAATAATTTTTTCGAAATGAGTTGCATTTCTTTAATCCCATCACCTACGGTTTTACCCGGTGCTAAGCCTGCCGAAACTGTAGCCGATTTGTACCTGTTAAAATGATAAATAGTAGGAGGCGTGCTTTCTTCCTGTAGGCTTACTAAATTATCTAACGCAATAGAAACACCGGCTTTATTGCGCACAAAAATATTTTTTAAATCTGCCGGCTCGTTGCGGTCGTTGCGCATCACTTGTCCTATTACTTGATATTGCTTTCCATCTCTATTAAAATAGCCCAATCTTCTATTGCTTAAAGCCAATTGTAAGGTTTCGGAAATATCTTGAATACTAACGCCAAGTGCATTGGCTTTTAAACGGTCGATGATAATTCTTAATTCGGGTTTATTGAATTTTAGATCCACATCCACCCCTTGAAATACGGGATTTTTATTGGCTTCTTCTAAAAATTGGGGAAGCTTAGATTTTATCTTTTCAAAGTCTACATTTTGAATTACAAACTGTACAGGTAAACCGCCTCTTCTATTTACAGAAATGGTTTGTTCTTGTATGATAAAAGCTCGGCCTTCCGAAAATTTAGAAACGTTTTTTCCCAACATGGTTACTATTTCTTGTTGAGAGCGATTTCTATCTTTAGGATCAGAAAGTACAGCACGTACAAATCCTGTATTCACCGAACCCGATCCTGTAAATCCGGGTGCCGTTACACTAATCACTACTTTAGCTTCAGAAACCGAATCTATCACCAATTGAGAAATCTTATCTACATAATTATCCATGTAATCATATGCTGTGCCTTCAGGTGCCGAAATTGTAATTCTAAACTGACTTCTATCTTCTAAAGGTGCTAACTCTGATGGGATGGATTTTCCTACAAAATAAATTACTGCAAAACAAGCTAGTACCAATATCCAAGCCAACCAACGCCATTTCATGAAAGCGTTTAAGGTACGGCGATAGCCATTTTCCAATGCTTTGAAAAAAGGTTCTGTTTTGGTATAAAACCAAGAGTGTTTATGGGATTTACCGGTGAGTTTAACATTGAGTACCGGTGTTAAGGTTAAAGACACCAAGGCAGATATTAAAACCGCTCCTGCAACTACAATACCAAATTCGCGAAATAATCTACCCACAAATCCTTCTAAGAAGATGATGGGTAAAAATACAATTGCCAAGGTGATGGATGTAGCAATTACCGCAAAATAAATTTCTTTAGAACCTTCTTTTGCAGCCTGCCATTTGCTCATGCCTTGTTCCATCTTTTTAAAGATGTTTTCCGTAACCACAATACCGTCATCTACTACCAACCCCGTTGCCAAAACTATCGCCAAAAGTGTAAGTACATTAATGGTAAACCCAAATAAGTACATGATGAAAAATGCGCCGATGAGTGAAACCGGAATATCTATAAGCGGACGAATAGCAATGATCCATTCCCTAAAAAACAAGTAAATAATCAATACCACCAATACAATGGCAATCAGCAATGTTTCTTTTACTTCTGATATAGATTTGCGGATAAATTTGGTTTGATCTAAGGCTATATCTAATGTAAAATCGGCCGGTAGATCTTTTTTTATCTGCTCAAATCTTTTATAAAATTAATC
>JBMOEQ010000132.1:0-8857 GCA_049314655.1 Ferruginibacter sp.
CTCCACCTGTGATGGTTGATGTATCGGTATAAGTAATGGGAATATTTAAACACACCGGTTCGTTTCTAAAACCGGCAATGGGTTTTGGCTTTATGGTTAAACTAGATTGATAAGGCAAACTTTTACAACCATTGCTGCTGGTTACCGTGAGTGTTATGTTTTGATTTCCCGGATTACTAAATACCGGAGAAGGGTTTTGTAAAGTTGATGTTATGCCTCCACCAAAATTCCAGTTCCATTGATTAATATTTCCATTGGGTGCAAAACCGGGTTGTGTGAAATTAGAGGTATTGGTAAATGCTATTGGGGTTGATTGGCAAAATCCTGTAGATGTAAAGCTTGCATTAGGCCTCGAAAAAATAGTTAAGAATTGTGTTGTGGTATCCGATTCGCATCCTTCAATGGTTTTAACAGCAAGTTTTATTGGTATTGCATTTATGCCAGCATAAACAGGATAAGATTGTGAAGGATTTTGAACCGTTGGTGTTGCTCCAAAATTTAAATTCCACGACCAATTATTGATTGTACCAAATGTAACGGCTGATGTATCGGTAAACTGTACCAAACTATCGGCGCAGGCATTATTGAAACGAAAACCAGCCCTAGGTTTTGATCCAATAAAAATGGTTTGATTATTTTCTTGTACGCATCCATCGGCACCAATAACTTTTTGCTTTACTGTAAAATTTCCGCCGGTATTATAAATATGAATAGGATTGGTATTGATAGAATCAATAGGAGACCCATCGCCAAAATCCCAGTATAGTTTCTGCAATTGAGTAAATGAAACAGTAGAATCTACAAACTGAATGGGCGAACCTACGCAACGTTTTTGACCGGCAATTGATTTAAATGCAGGGTTCAACGCCGTACAAAATTGTTGTAAATTTTTAGCACCGCCTGTACTTCCTGTAAATCCCCAAAACACCAATGGGTTGCCGCCAAATGTGGTATTTACAAAATCGTTTACAACGGTAACCCTTAATGTGCCATCCATTAAAACACTCAATCTTTTTTGAGCTGCATCCCAAATTAAATTTAATACATGCCACTGGCAATCTTCAATATTATCGGATGTGGCTAAAGCAGTTACCGGCCCGGCGATATTAGCGGCACCGGAGTGGTTTAAATCGCCATTAAGTTGGATGGAAATATGATCGAAAAGCGGATCGTTATCATTGATATTTTGCCACGTATCGATGGTTACGCCAACTGCCGGGGAAACATTTTGATAGCCCAAGCCACCACCTGCCGTTCCTATGCTTGTACTAATGGGTTGCAAAACAAATACAATACCATCGGCGCCTTCGGCTTCTACAGCATTACACCCTAAATTAACATTGAAAGCAAAATTAAAAGAACGAGAAAGATCTATTTTATTATTGTTCCAAACTGAACCGCTTTGATTAAAAACATCGTTGGTAAGTACATAACAATTGCAACTGATTTGTACCGCATTTCCATTTACAGTGTATTGCGCTTGAGTATTTAAACAGAAGAGCAGCAACAAAAAAATAGAAATGTATTTGATCATACGGATGTATTGCGGATAAATTTACAACTTTAGCGTGGATAGTATTTTGAAAATCTGTTGGTTATTGGAACCATCCATGCTCCATAAAGATTTTCTGCCGATGGGCTGCCGGATATGTAGGGCTTGGCCGGTGCCCGTTTAAGCACCGGCGGAACCCCGAAATAGCCGGAACCAAAGTTGAGGAAAGGTAGATGTTGGGTGCCCCATAAAAAAAATGGCCATCCAATTGGACAGCCATTTTTATCGGTTGAAATATTTTACCAGGCTTTTTTTGCCACACCGTCTTTAACTGCTTCCAAAGCTCTTGCTTCGCCAAGCATTGTAGTCATTTTATTGCCTTTGCCATCATGACCTTGAGCCATGTAGCCACCACGGGCTGTTTTAGTAATTACTGCATCTTGCATGGGCACATCTTTTTCCTTTGTTTTCATGCAATAGGCGGTTAACATTTTAGACATGTTGTAGAATTTATGGTTAGTAAATAAATAGAAACCCGGGGTTTCGGGATACAAGCTACTAAAAATTATGGACTAACCAAAAATAAGCCCCCTATAGTTTTACAGGTGTAATAAACAGTTTAGATAGAAATTGTGCATAGAAATTTGTTAAAGGCATCGTTCTTTCTTACTGGGCGAATTAACTTTATACCCTCTTAGTTATTCATAAACAATAGGCTATGCAAAACGTTTTCGTCATTGGAGGTACAACATTTGACCATATTGTTCATTTAGAACAACTGCCTCAACCCCTTCCTACTACCATTCATGTAGCACCTTTTCATGAAGGCACTGGATCTACCGGATCGGGAAAAGCACTGAGTTTAAAGAAATTAGGCATCCCTTCAAAATTTTACAGTGTATTGGGAGATGATATGTATGGACAATACATTATTAAAGATTTAAAAGCTTCGGGGATTGACTTTTTTTACAGTATTGACCCTATAGGTACTGAACGACATATCAATATTATGGATAAAGATGGGCAACGTATTTCGATGTTTATTACGCAATCGAGTGCAACCATTGATCATCCAATAGATGCTATTAAAGCCGCTATCCAATGGGCCGATGTATTGGTGATTAATATTATTGATTATTGTCATGCTATTGCCCCAATGGTAAAAAATAGTGGTAAAAAAGTGTGGGCCGATTTGCATGATTATGATGGCAGTAGTGCTTATCACCAAGATTTTATTGACTGTTCCGATTACATTCACCTTAGCTCAGATAATTTACCCGATTACAAACCTGTAATGGAAAGATTTATTCGTGAAGGAAAAAAATTAGTGGTATGCACACATGGTAAAGCAGGCGCAACAGCCTTAACCGAACAGGGCGATTGGTTTCAACAAGCTGCATTAGCCTATCCGATGGTGGATGCCAATGGTGCAGGCGATGCATTTTTCTCGGGATTTTTAGTTGGATGGATGCAAGATTTACCAATAGAAACCTGTTTGCAATGGGGCGCTATTTGTGGAGGATTAAGTATTGGTGATAAACAATTGACTGCTGAAAATTTATCACTGGAGGTATTGAAAGCAGAATGGGCAAAATGGTATCATTAAAAAGTATGCCTCTAATAAAATAAAAATGCCTTCTAATAAAGAAGGCATTTTAGTATTCAATAGAAAATTAATTACACATCAATTTTTGCATACTTAGCATGTGTTTCGATGAACTCTCTACGTGGAGGCACTTCATCGCCCATTAACATACTAAAAACGCGATCGGCTTCGGCGGCACTATCAATAGTTACTTGTTTTAAGGTACGTGTTGCCGGGTTCATGGTGGTTTCCCATAATTGTTCGGCATTCATTTCTCCTAAACCTTTGTACCGTTGCGTGGTTACCGAATCGTCTTTGCCATTTCCAAAAAGAGTGATGAGTTTTTTACGTTCTTCATCCGTCCAAGCATAATCTTGATCTTTTCCTTTTTTCACCAAATACAATGGTGGTTGGGCAATGTACACATAACCTTGTTCTACCAAAGATTTCATGTAACGGAAAATGAAGGTTAAAATTAACGTGGCGATATGGCTTCCATCCACATCAGCATCCGTCATGATAATCAGTTTATGATAGCGCAATTTTGAAATATCTAAAGCCTTTGGATCTTCGGGGGTACCAATTTTTACACCTAAGGCAGTGAACATATTTCTAATTTCCTCATTATCGTAAATCTTATGCTCCATTGCTTTTTCTACGTTTAAGATTTTACCTCTTAATGGCAGAATGGCTTGATAACTTCTATCTCTACCTTGTTTTGCGGTACCACCGGCCGAATCTCCTTCCACTAGGTAAAGCTCGCAACGGTGAGGATCTTTTTCACTACAATCGGCCAATTTACCCGGCAAACCGCCACCCGATAAAACGGTTTTACGTTGCACCATTTCCCTTGCCTTTTTTGCAGCAGCACGTGCCTGAGCAGCAAGAATAACTTTTTGAATAATGGTTTTGGCATCTTTTGGATTTTCTTCCAAGAATGCGTTGAGTACCCTGCTTAAAGTAGTATCTACCACACCCATTACCTCACTATTACCGAGTTTGGTTTTTGTTTGTCCTTCAAATTGAGGTTCGGGTACTTTTACAGAAATGATTGCACTTAATCCTTCACGGAAATCATCCCCTTCAATTTCAACTTTTGCCTTTTCGAACATGCCTTCTTTTTCACCGTAGCTTTTGAATACACGGGTGATAGAACGACGAAATCCGGCAACATGGGTACCCCCTTCAATGGTATTGATATTGTTTACGTAACTGAATAAATTTTCTTGATAGCCTGTATTATAAATCATGGCTACTTCTACTGCTACATTGGAAGCTTCATCTCTACCATCGCAATAAATAACACGGGGTAATAAAGATTGGCGACCGGCATTTTTATCCAACATTTCTACAAACTCAACAATTCCGCCTTCACTGTAAAAGGTTTTGGTGTAGGTAGTTCCATCGTCGTTTAATTCACGTAAATCGTTTAAAATGATGGTAATTTTTCTGTTCAAAAATGCCAATTCTCTTAAACGACCTTCAAGAATTTCTTTATTATAAGTTGTGGTGATGAAAATAGAATCATCGGGCCAAAATTGAACTTTGGTTCCGGTAGTATCGGATTTACCAATTTCTCTTACAGAATATTGAGGAACACCTTTAGCGTATTCTTGCTCAAACTTATTGCCATCGCGATTTACTTCTACATGCAGTTTGGTACTAAGTGCATTTACGCAACTTACCCCAACCCCATGCAAACCTCCGGATACTTTATAAGAGCCTTTATCGAACTTACCACCGGCATGCAATACTGTCATTACTACTTCAAGTGCACTTCTGTTTTCCTTGGTATGCATTCCGGTAGGGATACCTCTACCATCATCTTGAACCGTAATGGAATTGTCTACATTGATGGTTACAGTAATATTTGAACAATATCCCGCCAATGCTTCATCAATGGAATTATCTACTACTTCATAAACGAGGTGATGCAAGCCTTTTACACCAATATCCCCAATGTACATAGCCGGTCTTTTACGAACCGCTTCTAAACCTTCTAAAACCTGTATACTATCGGCTCCATATCCATTTTCGTTGCCCGGAGCAACTACTTCGTTTTCAGTACTCATATCTTGCTAAATGCGCTTTTCAGTTTTTATTATCAGAAAGCAGCAAATATAAGGCTTTTCGAGGGCTTTACCTTGATTATTCGTATAGCAACTTCTATTAAAAACAGATAAAGATTTCCACAATTTCAACCGCTTATAGTGGAAAGATTTTAAGTGGTTTATAGCGCAAGTTCAAGTACTGTTTGAAGAAAGAATTACAGGATACAAACGGCAGATTAGAAATCGATGATTTAACACCGATTTTCGGGGGTTTTAGCTATATTTGCATCGAAGTTTATCAATGCATCAACCATCCGACATATTTACCAAGGCGCACCAAGAGCCATTTCTTGTAACCGATTTAAGCTTATTACAAGATATTGAGCGCATTGTGCCGGGATCTGTTCAATACAGCATTAAGCGGTATCGAAAAAACGACCAATGGTCGATAGACGATATGGGTATGTTGGTGTACCATTATGAAAAAAACAATCCCGAACGCAATTATTTAGAACTTAAATTTTGTGTGAGTGGAAATGTTTATTGTAAGGAAAAGCAAGCCGAATGCGATTTTTGTAAGTTCAGTGCTTCTAAAACCTGTGTAGAAAAAGTAAATAGCGTTGATATTCTCAGTTTTAGCTTTAAACCGCAATACCTTACACAATTTATAAAAAGTAAAAAACAACTGAATTTGAGCGATGAGGTATTGGCATTTACCCATGTTAGCTCTTTTTCGAAAACGCTACCGATTTGTGGTAAAACCAGAATGGCTATTGAAGCGCTGTTAAACCACAATTACAGCGATACATTAGAGAATATTTTCATCAATGCACAAACCCAAATACTGTTATTGTACAGTATGGATTGCATGTTGGGAGAAAAAGAAGAAACTTTTACTTGTAAGTTTTTAGCCAATGAAGCCGACCGTGAAAAAATCACCAAAGCACGTGAGGTATTATTGCAACATATCGGCGAACCATTAACCATTAAAGCCCTAAGTAGAAAAGTGGCCATTAATGAGTGCTATTTGAAGAAAGGTTTTAAAGAAATGTTTGGAACAACAATCTTCGATTTTTATCAAAGCCAGCGGATGGAACATGCCAAATATTTATTGTACGATAAAGGTTTAAGTGTTACTGAAGTATCTTCCTTACTAGGCTATTCTTCAATTTCTCATTTTAGTACTGCATTTAAAAAACATACCGGCATTAAGCCATGTGAATTACTACTACACTAATTTTCATTGAAGCAGTTATTGCATAATTTTTTGGATATAGTGCAACATGCTATGTTAGTAGAAAGCGTTGATGCCCGTAGTTTTAAACCATCTGTTTTACTTCATTGGGTTCGGCTTTTTGTAACAAAGCCTTCATTTTCAAGATAAAAAAACGTTATCTTCGTGAATTACACTAGCTCACTCAATTTTTAAGGATACGGGGAGTTATTATCAGATTGTGAACATATTAAAAACAACAATTTTAAATGGAACCAACCATAATTTATGTCATCATTGGTGTTGTGGCGATTGTCATAGGCATCATACTCGGCAAGGTCATTTTTGCAAAAAACACACAAAAGCAAATTGAGGATGCCCAAAACACTGCACAAAACGTTATCAAAGAAGCCGAATTAAGGGCCGAAAACATTAAAAAAGAAAAAGAACTTGAGGCCAAAGAAAAATTCGTGCAAATGAAGTCGCAGCACGATAGAGAAGTTATGCAGCGGAATCAAAAAATTCTTGATACCGAAAACAAAATCAAGCAAAAAGAACAAAGCATCAATCAAAAAGAAAGCAATCTCGAAAAGCAAACTAAAGAGAATGATGCCATTAAAGAAAATTTAAATCGCCAGATTGAGGTTGTTGCAGCAAAGCGTACCGAGTTAGAAAAGCACCAAGAAGAGCATATTCGCAGATTAGAAAAAGTGGCCAATTTATCGGCAGAAGATGCAAAAACACAATTGATTGAAAGTTTGAAACAAGAAGCGCAAACTAGGGCCATTGCTTTACAACAAGAAATCATTGAAGAAGCGAAACTTAAGGCCAATAAAGAAGCGCGTAAAATTGTTATTCAAACCATTCAACGTACAGCTGCTGAACAGGCTATTGAAAATTCCATCACGGTTTTCAACTTAGAAAGTGATGAAATTAAGGGTTCAATTATTGGTCGCGAAGGCCGTAATATTAGAGCCATTGAAGCTGCAACCGGTGTAGATTTAATTGTAGATGATACTCCTGAAGCAATTGTATTGTCGTCATTTGATCCATTACGTAGAGAAATTGCCCGCTTATCTTTACAACGTTTAGTAGCAGATGGCCGTATTCACCCGGCTCGTATTGAAGAAGTGGTTGAAAAAACCAAACGTCAATTAGACGATCAGGTGATGGAGATTGGCGAACGTACCGCAATGGAATTGGGTGTTCATGGTTTACATAAAGAATTGATTCGTATGGTAGGCAGAATGCGTTTCCGCTCTTCCTATGGCCAAAACTTATTGATGCACAGTAGAGAAACCGCTAATTTATGTGCTATCATGGCTGCTGAATTGGGTATGAACCCTAAATTGGCGAAACGTGCCGGATTATTACATGATATCGGTAAAGTTCCGGATGAAGAGACTGAATTAAGTCATGCATTGTTAGGCGCTAAATTGGCCGAAAAGTATGGTGAAAATCCGGCTGTAGTAAATGCCATTGGAGCGCACCATGATGAAATGGAAATGCAATATGTAATTGCGCCAATCATTCAAGCTTGTGATGCCATCAGCGGTGCCCGTCCGGGTGCTCGTAGAGAAATCATGCAGCAATACATCCAACGTATTAAAGATTTGGAAAATTTAGCACAAGCTTATCAAGGTGTTGAGAAAGCTTACGCCATTCAAGCCGGTAGAGAATTGAGGGTAATTGTTGAGGCCGATAAGGTATCGGATGCCGATAGCGACAAGTTGAGTTTTGAGATTGCACAAAAAATTCAAACCGAAATGACATTCCCGGGTCAAATTAAAGTAACCGTGATTCGTGAAAAAAGAGCGGTGAATATTGCTCGATAAATTTAAAAATACAGGAAACAGCTTCAGTAATGGGGCTGTTTTTTTTATACATGTACTTCAAAATAAGCGACAAAGGTTGAATAGATAAGAATTTTGAAAAAAATATCGAATCAACTTCCAATAAATAAAAAGTTTTCCTACCTTTGCCGTCCGATAAAAAAACTAGTATCATGAACGCAGTAGCATTTGTACACGAGCAATTAACCAGCAATCCAACTTTACCTAAGTTTAAAGCCGGTGATAATGTGACCGTTAACTATAAAATTGTTGAAGGTAATAAAGAACGTATCCAGAGTTTTAAAGGAGATGTTATCAAACGTCAAGGAACTGGTGCTACCGCTACTTTTACTGTACGTAAAGTAAGTGATGGTGTTGGTGTTGAGCGTTTATTCCCTTTTTATTCTCCAAACATTGAAAGTGTTATTTTGAATAAAGTAGGTAAAGTTCGTCGTGCTAAACTTTTCTATTTAAGAGAAAGAAGTGGAAAAAGTGCCCGTATTCAGGAAAAAAGAATGCCGGTTGGGACAAAGAAAAAATAATTTTCAAAAAATATTTATCAAGCGGGAACTGTGTTTCCGCTTTTTTTATGCAATTTTTAAAATAAAAATGCAGATTTGGAATAATCTTTGTAATTTCCATCTCAGAAAGCCACTCATCCTGACGCAAAACATTACCTCCTAA
>JBMOEQ010000133.1:0-8850 GCA_049314655.1 Ferruginibacter sp.
TTAATCCATTGCAGTGGTTGGATGACAGGTTTAATTCCGATGTTCATTAAAACGGCTTATAAAAAGGAGCCGGTATTTAATCATGCTAAAGTGATTTATACAGTTGGACAAACAACATTTAATGAAAAGCTTGAGGGCGATTTTCTTAAAATGATTGCCATCAATGATAATGTAACAAAAAAGGAAACAGATTTTTTCAAAGACTTGAATAACTTGGCGATGTTCCGTGGTGGCGCTGCTTTTGCAGATGCTGTAACTTTCGGATCGGATACTGTAGATAAAAAATTGGTAGATGAGTTTTCGAAAGTTAAAGGTAAAAAAACCTTACTCTTTAATCCGGAATCTGATTTAACAGACTATTTGCAATTATATGCCGACCTTGCCAAATAGTAAATATTAACCCCATATATCATTAAATTTTCTTCTTCGTGCGATACAATATATTGAGCAAGATTTCCATCATTTCGGTATTATTAATATTATTGAGTTGGGGCTGTACAAAAATCGACATTACTGAAATTGGTTCCGACCTTATTCCGGCGGTAGATAATGTACATACATTCGATACCATCTTAACTATTAATACTTCTCAAAACTTATTGTTCAACGATTCAACACGTTTAGGAAAAGGCGACAATAATATTCTTGGAAGTATAAACAATGATCCAATTTTTGGCAAAACCAAGGCCGATATTTTTCTTCAATTGAAACCAACTTTCTATCCTTATTTCTTTGGCAATCCATCCGATACCATCAATCCATCTTTAGATGCTCGTACCGGATTTGACTCTGTAGTTTTATGTCTTTCCTTTAAAGGATTTTACGGCGATACAGTAGCACAGCAAAAGTTTTCTGTTTATCAACTCGATAATAATACTTCCAACTTTAAGGATTCGGTATACAAATTAGATTTTCAACCAAATATGCCTTATACGAATTTATTAGGGCAAACTATTGTTCAGCCTAATCAATTGAGAAATTATACAGTATTTACTAATCGTAAGGATTCAGTAACCAACCAAATTCGTATAAAATTAAATGCTTCATTTGCAAACCAACTTTTTGGTAGAGATTCTACAACTAACCCTGCAAATAATGCTTTCTTTTCAGATTCTATTTTCAACACTTTTTATAAAGGTTTTGCAGTAACATCCGAATCGTCATTTGGCGGCAATGGTTTATTTTATATTGCATTGACCGATCCTTCTACAAGGTTAGAAGTACATTATCGTCGTAAAAATCGCAATGTAGTAGATACTACTTTTTCAAGTTTTCCGGTTTCAATTGGTTCTACAACACAAGTGCCACCATCTGCTACTGCAAATTATGTAAATAGGGATCGTTCTGGCGCCGAATACCCAAGCTCGGCTTTATCTACAGCAGTGTATATTCAAGCTACTCCAGGTTCTTATGCATTTTTAGATATTCCCGGATTATCTACTTTTCCAAATTCAATCATTCATAGAGCAGAGTTAATTTCCGAACAAGTACCGGATGCTTCAAATCCTTTGTTGGATAAAACCTTGTTAAGTCCTTCTTATTTATACTTGGATATTAAAGACAGTACAACAACACTTAAATTTAAGCCGTTGTATTACGATTTAAGTCCTAACGTAAGTTACAATCCCGATAATAACATTTCTTTCTTCCCAACCGGAGGCATTGATTTCAGTTATTTTGGTGGATTTGCAAAAATTAAGCAGGATGGTTTAGGAAACGAAATTTCGTATTACAACATGAATATTTCTCGGTATGTTCAAAATATGATTACCCGAAGAACTTACAACTATACTTTACGCTTATCTGCACCAAGTGTATTAAGTTATTATGGCTATAATGTCAACTATAATAATTCTATTGCTTTTGGCAGGGTGAGATTGGGTTCGGGAGCGCATCCAACTCAACCACTTCGGTTAAGAATTGTTTATTCTAAATTATAAGGAAAAATATCAACAAATTGTGCATTTTATATAGAATGCAATTGTTTATAGTTACATCCGATGTATCTTTGCACCTCAAAATTTTAAATACATGCCTTATTTATTTACTTCAGAGTCCGTAAGTGAAGGACATCCTGACAAAGTTGCTGACCAAATCAGCGATGCATTAATCGATAACTTTTTAGCATTTGATGCACAGAGTAAAGTAGCCTGCGAAACTTTGGTTACTACCGGACAGGTAGTTTTAGCCGGAGAAGTAAAAAGTAAGGCTTATTTAGATGTTCAAGAAATTGCTCGTGGTGTAATCAGACGTATTGGTTATACGAAGAGTGAATATATGTTTGAAGCCAATTCTTGTGGTATTTTATCTGCTATTCATGAACAATCTGCCGATATTAATCAAGGTGTAGATCGTAAAAAGAAAGAAGAACAAGGTGCTGGCGACCAAGGTATGATGTTTGGTTATGCAAGTAACGAAACAGATGATTATATGCCGTTGGCGTTGGATTTAGCCCACAAAATCTTAATTGAATTAGCCGCTTTACGTAGAGAAAATAAGCAAATTAAATATTTGCGTCCCGATGCAAAAAGTCAGGTTACTTTAGAATATGATGATAATAACAGGCCTGTACGTATTGATGCTATCGTGGTATCTACACAACACGACGATTTTGATTCTGAAGAGAAAATGTTGGCTAAAATCAAAAAAGATATCGTAGAAATTTTAATTCCTAGAGTTAAATCTAAGTATAAGAAATATGCGAAGTTGTTCAACAACAACATCAAATATCATATCAACCCAACCGGTAAATTCGTAATTGGTGGTCCACACGGTGATACTGGCTTAACTGGTCGCAAAATTATCGTTGATACTTATGGTGGTAAAGGTGCACATGGTGGTGGTGCATTCAGTGGTAAAGATCCTAGTAAAGTAGATCGTAGTGCAGCTTATGCAACCCGTCATATTGCTAAAAACTTAGTAGCAGCAGGTGTTGCGGATGAAGTTTTGGTTCAAGTATCTTATGCTATCGGTGTAGCTCAACCTACATCTATCAACGTAAATACTTACGGCACTGCTAAAGTTGCTTTGAATGATGGTGAAATTGGCAAAATTGTAGAAAGCATTTTTGATTTACGTCCTTATTTCATTGAACAACGTTTGAAATTACGTACGCCTATCTACAGCGAAACTGCTGCTTATGGACATATGGGAAGAAAGAATGAAGTTGTAGTGAAAGAATTTAAAGATCCATATGGCAAAATCAAAAAAGTAAAAGTTGAATTGTTTACTTGGGAGAAATTGGATTATGTAGGTAAAGTAAAGAAAGCATTTGGACTTAAATAATTGCAGAATTTGAAATAATAAAAACCTATAAGTGTAACAGCTTATAGGTTTTTTCTTTTAAGGGAATAGGTTATGCTTAATCAAGTATTTAATCAAAATCAACACATCCCAAATTGAATCGGTATTAATGTTAATTTTACAACGTGAAAAATTTCAGACAACAACAACAGCGCCCAAAAAAAAATACGCTTATTGTGGGCAGAGAAGCCATTATTGAAGCTTTAAATGGCGGCAAGTACCTTGATCGTATTTTTATGCAAACAACGGTACATGGGCCTGTAATTGACACTATAAAGCAATTAGCCGCCGATAAGCTAGTGCCTATAAATAAAGTGCCGGTTGAAAAGCTTAATAGTTTTAATGTATTCAATCATGAAGGTTGTGTTGCTGTTATCAGTAAAATTCAATACCAGCAATTGCAAGATGTAATTTCTTTAGTGGTTGAAAATGGAGAAACACCACTTTTTATCATGTTAGATGGTATTACCGATATCAGAAATATCGGCGCCATTGCCAGAACAGCTTTTAGCATGGGCGTTCATGCACTTATTATTCCGGAGAAAGGTGTAGGTGCTTTAAATGAAGATGCTATACTAACATCTGCAGGTGCATTAGAAAAATTATCGGTTTGCAGAGTGAATAGTTTGATGAAGGCAGTGGATGAATTGCATTTGAATGGCATTAAAGTGTACGCAAGTGAAATGACGGCTGATACTACTGCTTATTCCATAGATTTTAAAGAACCTTGTGCAATAGTTATGGGTGGAGAAGAACATGGGGTATATCCGGCATTGATGAAAATTTGTGACGAACGTTTTAAAATTCCTATGCCGGGAGATTTTGAATCACTTAATGTTTCTGTAGCTACGGGTATGATTTTATATGAAGTGGTGAAGCAACGTATGCATGTTGGAGGATAAAGTTTAGAAAGATTCTAAAGTTTATTAAGTTTTTAAAGATTCTATAGATTTAAGCTGCATTCAATCATTATACCCGTCTAAACTACTAAACCTCTAAACCAATAAACTAATAACAGTTTCAACAAATTAAATTCATGAACATCCCTTTCAATAGTATCAATAATAATAATAGTCTTCCCGCAGTGGCTATTGTTATTTTGAATTGGAATGGGAGTGCTTTTTTGCAACAATTTTTACCATCTGTATTAGGCTCTACTTATTCTAATAAACGCATTATTGTAGCTGATAATGCTTCTACTGATGATTCTATTGAAGTACTGCAACGATTATTTCCTACGGTTGAAATTATCCAACATCAAACCAATGAAGGTTTTGCAAAAGGCTATAATTCAGCATTAAAAAAAGTACAAAGCGATTATTATGTTTTGTTGAATAGTGATGTAGAAGTAACTGAAAATTGGATTGAGCCCATCATTACATTAATGGAATCTAATGATACCATTGCAGCTTGTGCACCAAAACTATTGGCATTTCATGATCGGCAAAGTTTTGAGTATGCAGGGGCTTCAGGTGGATGGTTAGATCATTTAGGATACCCATTTGCAAGAGGAAGAGTGTTTGATACAGTAGAACAAGATCAAGGACAATTTAATGATGCGGTTCCTTGTTGCTGGGCTAGTGGTGCTGCTTTATTTGTAAAGGCAGAACGGTATCATGCATTAGGCGGATTAGAAGAATATTTTTTTGCACACCAAGAAGAGATTGATTTCTGTTGGCGATTACAATTGGCAGGCTATCAAGTTTACGTTCAACCTTCATCGGTAGTATATCATGTAGGGGGTGGTACTTTACCCAAAACCAACCACCATAAAACCTATTTAAACTTTAGAAATAATTTGATTATGTTGGCTAAAAATTTGCCTATTGGTAGAGCGATATGCACAATTTCAATACGATTGGCATTGGATGCATTAGCTGCATATAGAGAATTGGCAGCAGGTAAGGGTGGCGGATTTTTAGCAATAGCCAAAGCGCATTTCTATTTTATGCATTGGTGTTTATGGGGAAGAAAAAAATCCGTTTTCCCAAAGAAAAGGGGCGTTCCAGCATACGGTTGGATAAAAACATCGCTTGTTTGGCAGTATTTTTTAGAGCACAAAAAAACCTTTTTAGAAATTATCGCTCACAAATAATTTTTTTTGCTGTTCTTATCTTATTTTTGCCCACACAAAAAAAAATTAAATGGCACAGGAAATCATTGATAACAGTCACAAAGATTTTGCACATAACTGGGTATCTTCTTCTCGTTTCTTATGGTTTTGTCAGGTTTTTCTAGTTGTTGCATTTATTTTAGGCGGATGTTATGGCTTGTATACCCACAGCTATAAAGGAAAGCCTGATGTAAATGTTCCGGAAAACACAAAATATAGTCCGAAATACAAATAATTTTTTTTGTAGTATAAATACAAACCTTATTTTTGCAATCCAAATTTAAGGACAGTTCTTAAAAATATCGCGGAAGTAGCTCATTTGGTAGAGCACGACCTTGCCAAGGTCGGGGTGGCCGGTTCGAGCCCGGTCTTCCGCTCCAAAACTCCATCTTCCGTTGGTTGATGGTTTTTTTTTGCTTCGCTATTTGCTGAAGCTTGTGTCACTCGGGTGGTGGAACTGGTAGACACGCAGGACTTAAAATCCTGTTCGCCGCAACGCGAGTGTGGGTTCAATTCCCATCCCGAGTACTTGGAAAAAAAGCGACCTATTTTGGTCGCTTTTTTTATAACTATCCTATAGATTAACTGGATATTATCAATCAAATCTAATGCAAGGTTAGGTTTCCAGGAATTCTAAATCTTTTTCCATTGGCTATAGTTAAACGAGCTCCGCTAGATATTGTTTGCGATACATTTAAAATGCACTCCTCATTTCCCACTGGATTAATTAAAATTTCTGCACATTCGGGCAAAATTGCTGGAGGTACTTTATTTTCAATCCAATTAAATGCATCGCTCCAATTTCCTGATCCAATAAAAGAATATTGTTTGCAAATAGTAGTACATCCAATGAAATGGGCAACAGTATCCCATAAATTTGATTTGGTTGTGCGAAGGCCGCACTGGCTACCATTTGGCGTTGCTTTTATTTCTAAATAGCAATCAGTTGAGCTTTGGTATTGAGGCCAAGTTTGTAGCCCAAATCCATTTGGGTTTCCTGTATTCGCAAAATTTACCCAATAGTTTAACATCACTTTTTGTACAGAATCATCTGATGGCTTAAAAAGAATACCAGTGCCTAAAGTGGCATTTTCCCAGTTGTTAAAAACATAAAATAATTCCATTCCATGATATGAACCTAAAGGCTGAAGTTGTGGTAGGGTATGCTTGTGTGTAAAAAAATAACGCCAAACAGGTGCTGCTTGATTTTGGCTAATACATTGTGCTGTTCTTCTAGTGGTAGCTGTAAATTGTACATCCGTTAAAATACCTATATACGATGCTTTAGCTTCAGTATTATTAGTGCCGGGTGGATAAAGCAACAGTGCTTCTGCCTGATTTTCTGGAGGAACAGTTGTATTGATCAGAGTAGTTACCATAAATGGGAATACGGTTTGAGGAGATGAAATACTCATTTCTTCTGCATTAGAACCAATTAGTAATGGTACTTTATTGAAATTTCCTTGTTGAAATAAATTTGCAGGGTAATCGGTAAATATAACACTGTCTAAAACGGGTTGCCAATTCATTTGAACAACTCCACCAGCTAAAGGACTGGCTCCAAATTTTAGAAGTGTATCTTCTGAAAGCGTTCTCATGTAAGCAATTTTTTGATCATAATTGCCAACAGTTGTAAAGCTATCTACATAAGCAATTCCTTTGTTTTTAGAATCTGAATAATCATTAATTAGCGGAACTGCACTTTGTATACAGGCACGCTGAAACAAGCCTGTAGCTAATGGGGTTGTAAGTAAATTACCTACATTTAAACCACCTGCACTTTCACCAAATATCATCACTTTTGTAGAATCGCCACCAAATTTAGAAATATTATTTTTTACCCATTGAAGGGCTAATATTTGGTCGAGTATAGCATAGTTGCCCGAAATACTATCTGGGTGTTCACTTTCTAATCCCGGGTGAACTAGAAAGCCAAATGGGCCTAATCGATATTGAATAGTTACAATTACTGCATTACCTCTAACAGCCATATTTTTTCCAGAGAAAATTGTTGTTCCTCCTGTAATTTGACTTGCACCCCCTTGTTGATTACCTCCCCCATGAATAAATACTAAAACTGGTCTACTACCCGTTCCAATTTGTGGTGTCCAAATATTTAAGTATAAACAATCTTCACTTCCGTCTATCACATAGGTAGTATCTCCTTGATCAAATCTTTTTTGTTTACAAACAGGTTTAAATTCAGTTGTTGCCTTAATAGTAGCCCAACTTTCTGGATTCCTAGGTGCTTTCCACCGCAAAGAATCAATTGGAGCTTTTGCAAAAGGTATCCCTAAAAATTGATACACATTTCCATTTAAGCTGCCTTGGATTTGTCCAAATTGTGTATTAATTATTTGTGCTGTTATTGAAGTAAAGGAAAAACATACAATTACTACTAAATTGAATATTTTATTCATATTTTATGATTACCTATTTCAGACTTTCAAAGGAGAATTAAGTTTAATGAATTGGTCTTTATCTTATTGATATTTCTTTAATAAAATAAAAGGTACCATTGAATCAATATAAAAGCAATATTTTAGCAATCCATTAAAACAATATTGAATTTTAATGAGTTAATCCTTACAAGAAATGCCTCATGTTTTTCAAATATTTAATTGTTGGCATTTCAATTAAATAGGGGCTTTAATGGTACTTTTTTTCAAATTGAATTCACTATACTTACCATTATAAATTATACTCAAGCATTAACTGTTAAAAAATACAAGTCTAGTGGTAAATTGCCAAAAAAATACTCAAGCTATAGTTGTATTATGAGTTTAAATATCCAATTCTTTAAGGAATAATTACACATCCACGAATACCTACATTATTCATTGTTGTTCTATTTGTTTCTGTACTATTAGGATAAAAACCTCCTCTATCACTTAATTCTAATCGAATTATTCCATCATTCCATGCACCACCTCTGTAAATTAAACCCGATGAAGTATTAAAATTTAAAGTTCCATCAATAGCAAAATTTGAACTATTGATACCCGGCCAAGCAAAATTTGGTGAATTCAAAAAAGCATAGCCTGCATCACTTAAATTCTGCAATGGATTTGGTGCATTGTATGGTACAGGAATATTCCATGGAACTAATCTTTCACTTAAGTTGCCGCTTAAGTCCATTACACCATAAAATCCTCCACCACTAGTAATTCTACTACTTGTTGCAGTTGCAAAAATGCCATTTCTTAATGGGCCACTATAGGGGCTATTGGGATAAGTGTTAAAGTTATTTGCATTACCTAGTGTAACAGAGGCATTGGATACTATTTCTGAATTTTGATTTGGATTAGTTAAGATATAAACTGAATTCGAAATTTGTGTTGTACCCCATGCATATTCTCCCGAAACCGGCAATGCAATTCCTCTTGCTGCTTTTTCGTATTCAAACTCCGTTAAAGGCATTAAACCGGCCCAAG
>JBMOEQ010000134.1:0-8831 GCA_049314655.1 Ferruginibacter sp.
ACCCAGGGCCCATACATTAAAAGTGTATTGCTCTACCAACTGAGCTACCAATTCTTACCATCGCTTTTGCTAGCGGAGTGCAAAAATAAGAGAAAAATATTTTTGAGCAAAAGTTTTTCGTAAAACTTTTTCATTATTTCTTTTAATTCCTTCAAGATTGTGCATAAACAGCCAATTATCTAGTGTATTTTTGTCAATAACTTTTTTTTATGAGCGAATTCTTCAAAAATAAGGTCATTGCCATCACCGGTGGTAGTGAAGGAATTGGAAAAGCATTAATAGATGCACTAATTCCTATGGGTGCAAAAATAGCCACCTGTGGTAGAAGTCAGGATAAATTGTACAATCTTCAAGTGCAATACTCAAAACATATGTTACATACTATTGTAGCTGATGTTAGTAAATATGAAGATTGCCGAAATTTCATCGAATCTACCATCAATACCTTCGGCGGTATAGATATTTTAATCAATAATGCAGGAATCAGTATGCGCTCTACATTACAAGATGCCGATGTGGATGTTTTTAGGAGGGTAATGGATGTAAACTTTTTTGGCACTGTGTATTGTACAAAATTGGCCATAAACTCCATTATCGAAAGGAAAGGCATCGTAGTTGGCGTTTCATCCATTGCTGGTTATAGAGGTTTGCCGGGAAGAAGTGGTTATTCGGCATCTAAACATGCTGTTAATGGTTGGCTTGAAGCGGTACGAACCGAATTATTAAATACCGGCGTGCATGTAATGTGGGTTTGTCCGGGTTTTACCAGAAGCAATATTCGTAATGTTGCCTTAAACAATAAAGGACAAGAACAAGGCGAAAGTCCGCTTAATGAAAGAGATTTAATGAGCTCTCAAGAATGTGCCGGTCATATTTTAAAAGCCATCGAAAAAAAGAAAAGAACCTTAGTGTTGTCGTTCAGCGGAAAAGAAACCGTTTTTCTCAATAAATTTTTTCCAAGCTTGGCCGATAAATTGGTTAGAAACTTTTTTTACAATAAAAAAGGCGAACTCATTAAGTAATACCTTATTGTTGTAATCATATAAACGAAAATCAATACTAATCGTTCTGCCTACACATGCCTTTAATCACCCTTACTTCAGATATTGGTCAACACGACTTCCTCACAGGGGCAGTGAAAGGTAAGCTGTATACGCATAATCCAGGTTCAACAATTATAGATATCTCCCATCAAATTTCGCCCTTCAATTATTTACAAGCTGCTTATGTATGCAGTAATGTGATACAAAATTTTCCTAAGGGCACATTTCATTTGGTATTGATTAATTTGTTCGATAGAAAAACCAATCATTTATTATTAGCCGAGCATAACGGACAATACCTTGCTTGTGCAGATAACGGCATTCTTACCATGATATTAGAAGAATTGCCCCAAAAAGTTGTTGCTATTGAAATGGATAAATCGGCAAAAAGAGATACCCTGTATTGTGTGTCATTATTTGCAAAAGCATTTCAACAAATTAATGATGGGGTTGCACTTGAAAGTATTGGCACTAAAGACATCGATATTCAAGTGAAAAATCCAATGAAACCCATGTATGGCAGCGATTGGATTGAAGGACAAATTATTTTCATCGATAATTTCGAAAATGTAATCGTTAATATTACTCGCGAAGATTTTGAAACACAGCGTAAAGGCCGTGATTTTAAAATTGTTTTTAAAAGAGATGAAACCATAGATCAAATCAGCGAAAGCTACGCCGATGTTCAGGAAGGCGAAAAATTAGCCCTATTCAATGCAGCCGGTTATTTAGAAATTGCCATCAATAAAGGCAATGCTGCTGGCTTGTTTGGATTGCAAAATTATTCGGATAGTACGAAGCAAAGTCACCAGCAATATTTAAATAGTCGACTATTTTATCAAACTATAAAAGTGTATTTTCAATAGTTTACAGTAATTTGATTTACAGAAACCTTAACATCAACTGAACTTTCTTAAACAAATATCAGCGCAAACACAGTCAGACACTGAACTCATCACGGTATTTAAATCTACCGGAGATGCTGCGGCATTGAGTACCCTGTACCAACGTTATATGGATTTGGTATTTGGGGTTTGTTTGAAATATTTCAAGGAAACTGAAAAAAGCAAAGATGCCGTAATGGAAATTTATGAGCAATTGTATGCCAAACTGCGGCTTCATGAAGTAGATAATTTTAAAGGTTGGCTGATGGTTTTATCTAGAAATTACTGTTTAATGCAGTTGCGATCGCCCAAAAACTTAAAAACTTCGGAAATTGATGAAGGATTTATGCAATCCAACCAAATAGCGCATCTACCTAACGAAGCTTTCGAAAAAGAAGCCCATTTAGTACAATTGGAAAAATGTATAGAAACCTTACCTGATGATCAACAAAAAAGTATCAATCTGTTTTTTTTACAGCAGAAATGCTATCAAGAAATAGCAGATATTACCGGATTTGAATGGAATAAGGTGCGTAGCTTTATACAAAATGGCAAAAGAAATTTGAAAATTTGTATGGAGAAAAACAGTTAAACAACCCTGTATTTGAGTTAAAAATGTAATGTCCGAGCAAAACAAACATATGATTTATGATGCTGCAGCTATCGAAAGATATTTGTCGGGCAAAATGTTGCCTGCCGAAATGCATGCTATCGAAAAAGCTGCACTCGACGACCCTTTATTAAGTGAAGCCATAGAAGGATATGATGCCGTGCCTGCAACAGAATGGCAACCTGCTTTAAATGACTTGAAAATTCAGTTCGAAAAAAAAATTAATACTACACAGGCTACTGGTAAAGTTAGATCCATGAGTTACTGGAAAGCCGCAGCAGCCGTTCTTGTTTTAGGGGGTATTGCTTTAGCTACTTATTTTGGCACACGCAGTAATGGAAATATAGAAATTGCCCAAGCTAAAAACGATAGTCCATCTCTGCAAGCAACCACAGAAATACCACCAACTGTAACAACGCCCAATGTAGTGCCGGATACTACTATAAATAACAACCCTGTTATAGCACAATCAGCCCCTAAAAAAACAACTTCAACTCCAATAAAAAAAGATGCGGAAGTTCATTTTGATTTAAATAGTACAGAACAAGCTGTTGCCTATGAGCAAAAAGATAACGCCTCACGTACAGAATCATTAACTGGATTAAATAAAGAAACTGTACTAAATAAAACGAATACGAATTCACCCATCAACGCCAATCAAAATAATATAGTTAAAGTAGAAGAAAAAGTAAACAACAATTCGCCTTTTAATTCTATCACACCTGATGATAATAAAGCATCAACCAATGTATCCAACTATTCATTAAACAACAATGCCAATTTAAATGAAGTAGTGGTTACCAATGCATACAGTAAAAAGAAAAATTTAACGGAGAGTACACAAATTATTTCAGCAGAAGATATTGAAGAAACTGAAACAAATAATGCGGATGTAGTGAAAAAAGTGGAAAACAATGTTACGAATACAAAGAAGTTAAAATATAACAACGCTACAATTGGAGCGCGCATTTTAACCGATGCCAATATTGTTCCTATTGATGGATGGAACAGTTATGATTTGTATGTAAAATCTACTTTTCAATTATCCAAAAAAGCGAAACGCAAAAATACGCATGGCACTATAAGTTTAAGTTTTACAATTACCCCAACAGGCAAACCCACATCAATCAACATTACCCAAACAGATTGTATAGATTGTAACAACGATGCCATCAAATTACTCGAAAACGGCCCTATGTGGAAATCAAACAACCCCAACGCAACTGTTGGAAAGTTGATCATTCAATTCTAAGGCTATCATTGACGCTTAGGTTTCCATTCTATAAAGCTGATCAATTTTCTTTCCAAACTAGGAAATAATATTCTTTGCTTTTCCCCTACTTTTACAGCCTAAAACATAAATCAATGAAATCTATTCTATTTACACTTGCTTGTGCCACCGTACTAAGTTTCAATAGTACTGCTCAAGTAAAATTTCCACAACCTTCTCCTACCCAAACCATTAAACAAGATTTTGGTTTAGGAAGTATTGAGTTAACCTATTCGCGCCCTTCGGCAAAAGGTAGAAAAGTATTTGGCGATTTAGTACCTATGGATAAACTATGGCGTACAGGTGCTAATGGCGCCACTAAATTGGTTTTTACCGAACCAGTAGAAATTGGCGGTAAAACTATAGATACCGGAGCTTATGTTTTATACACAATTCCCGGTACTGATCTTTGGGAAATTATAATAAACAAAGGTTTGAAAAACTGGGGTACAGATGGCTACAAAGAATCGGAAGATGTAATTCGTTTCAAAGTAGAACCCAAGAAAATGAAAACAAAATTAGAAACGCTTACCATGCAGTTTGCTAATGTTAAACCCGAAAGTTGCGAGTTGCATATCATGTGGGAAAAGAAAGCAATTGCTATTTCAATTACAACAAATATTAAAGACAAATTACGCGGACAAATTGAAGCGGCCATGCTTACTGATAAAAAACCATTTTGGCAAGCAGCACAATTTTATTTCGAATACGATCAAAACTTAACCAAAGCATTGGATAATGTAAGCAAAGCTGCAGATGCCAATCCAAAAGCTTTTTGGGTTTTCTTATACAAAGCCAAAATTCAAAAAGAAATGGGCGATGTTGATGGCGCAATGGCAAGTTCAACTACATCCAGAAAATTGGCCGTAGATGCTAAAAACGACGATTATGTGAAAATGAATGATGATTTAATGAAGCAACTGAAAAAAATGAAATAAAAAATATTATTAATAAAAAAAGCGATTCCAAAATTGGAATCGCTTTTTTATTGCTCTTTGAAAAAGAATAGCTGGTTGATTCTATTTATCATTAAAACCTTATTCCAATATTAAAGCCCATACCACGTAAACCTGCCCAAGGACCTTTAGCAAAAATTGTTGCACCTTGTCCGTTTACAGTATACGATTCAATTACATTAAAAGGTAAATCATCCTTTAATTTTTCAATTTGATCGATAATATCAGTTTGTTCAGATGGTAATAAAGCTCCAGTAAATTTCAAATTACCTTTTCCTTGTCCAAAATTGCCACCAATAATCCACCAATCTAAATACACTTTATCACTTAATTTCCATTGTGCGCCTATTTGTAATCCGCCAGTAGTTGTTTTTAATTCGCCCGTAAAAATGCCGGTTTTGGTATCATTAGAATAGTTGATCGGCAAATCGGCTTTATAATTATTGTATGCCCCAAACAATCCTAAATAAAATCCATTGAATACGCCCCTTTTTCCTACATACCAGCGTACTTCAGGCGTAAACCCAAAACTGCCCAATTTAAATTTATCTACCGGTACACTGGCATCATTGATGGCTCTTTTAACTAATCCAGAAAAAGGCAATCTCCCAAATGGAATAAAATGAACATTCCCTGCAAAAGAAAAACGTTTACTCAATTTGCGTTCATATTGCACAGAAATATTTTTAAATATTAAAGCCGAAACATTCAACTTTACCATATTCATTTTTCCAGAAGCAACAGTTGCTTTTTCTTGTGTTTTAGGCTCATCTTGTGCCCATACATTGATTTGCATCAAACAAATACAAATGCCCAATAAGCTTAACCGATAAAGTTTCATAAAATAAATGTTTAAAGGTGAAAATTAATAAAACAAAGTACTGCTTATTTATCAATTAATAATGTAGTTAAAGTAGTAAAAAAGTAGGTCAATAAACAACAATGCTATAACATACCAATGGCTTATACAACTTACTTTATGGTATCGGTAATACTAAGTTGCAGATAACCGATTTTACAATAACTTTATTTGAAGAAAGCGCACAACTACATGTTACAAGAAGCTATTCCTATTTTACCGGTGCATAATCTTACCACGGCCATCCAATTTTATGAGAATAAATTGGGGTTTAAAGCCATGAATTTTGGCAACTATGCCATATTAAAAAACAATAAAGCCGTACTGCAATTATCTTTAGTAAACAGTGTTATAATTCCTCTTGCCCATAGCTGTTTTATCGCTGTAAAAAATGTAGAAGATTATTATGCACATTTAGCTGCTCAAGAATTAATTCAACCCTTGGGTAAACTTATAGATAAAGGGATGGGTAGAAAAGAATTTTCTATTCAAGATAACAATGGCAATTTAATTCGGTTTGGACAATAAATTTTTAATCATGACCAACATAACTATACGGCCAATTGCTTCAACAGATAATCCGCTATTAGCTACTATCATTAGAAATGCTTTACTAGAACATGGTGCTGCAAAACCCGGCACTGTATATTACGATGCATCTACCGATCATTTGTTTGAATTGTTTCAACAACCCAACTCCGCTTGTTTTGTAGCCACAGAAAATGATGAGATTTTAGGTTGTGCCGGTATCTTCCCAACAGAAGCCTTACCCAATGACACCTGCGAATTGGTGAAAATGTATTTAAGTCCGCATGCAAGATGCAAAGGAATCGGTCATCAACTCATGCTTACCTGTATTGAAAAAGCAAAAGCTCTTGGGTATAAACAATTGTATTTAGAAACCTTGCCCGAATTACAACAAGCCATTAAACTCTATCGCCAACATGAATTTAATGAAATTCAACACCCCTTAGGCAATAGCGGGCATGGCGGTTGTAATTTATGGATGATAAAATCAATTTAAGAAACAGGTGCAGGAACAACTTCATAAACTGGACTAAACAGGTACAATTTTCCGGTACTTATTTCTACACACTGAATGCGTTTGCGTAATTTTTCTTTGGTTCTAAAAGCTCGTCCGCCTTTTATATAAAATGAAGCGCCCATTGGTAAAGATTCTATCAACACTGTGGCCAATTTCCCTGTTTCGGGTTCATCATATTTTCTAAGCACACGCAATAAACCAACATCGGCACAACTGCTGGCAGCCGGATTGTGTAAAGTTCTTAATAAAGCTTTGTAGATATCATCCGGAAAAATCTTCTTTAACATAAAACCGGCTAAAATTTTACTGAACTCATTCTTCCATTCTTTACCATGTGCTTGTACCCGATGCCCAAAGCGTTCGTAGGTTAATAAATGCGCCAATTCATGTAAAAGTGTTATTAAAAAAGCGTAAGGATTGAGATTACCGTTTACCGAAATTCTATGATGCTTTCCGGAATGTGCATTTCGATAATCGCCCAAAACCGATTTACGTTCGCGGGTGATGGTTAATTCAACTTTAAAATGGTTGAGATATGCAATTACTTCCTCGTAACTGTTATCGGGAAGATAATCTTTCAACTGCTGTAAAGGAGCGTGCTGTTTAGGCATTTCCGGAACGGATGATTTTAGTAAGTTGCTTTACTTCTATAAACAAATAAATAAGGTATAAAATCATTGCAGCAAAAACGGTTACTTTACTGAAACTATCTTTTGCTAATAAACGATAGGCAATTACGGCAATTACTACTACTCCCATGCGCAACATCACCCCTGCCAATACACTTCTTATAAAAACATTGGGATTAGTATGGGTTAAAGCCCGCTCTTGCAATTTTAATCCACCAATACTAATCAATAGAAAAATAGTATTGGCTACAGTAAGCACATAAGCATCTAAGCCCCATTTAGCCAATAAAGATGCGGCGCTGAGAAAAAATCCGTTGAAAATAACAAATAATAAAACTAAGGGTAATAACTGTTTCCGTGTATTCTTAGAAGACATATAAAAAATTTACTGATTAACTGCCAATGGTCGTTCGGCACTAATTTCTACTACATTGGCGCCCATATGACAATTGCCATTAAAAGTTGCTGAAGGCTCTACTTGCAATTTTCCGGTATAAATATCTCCTTGAACAATACATTTTTCTTTCAATTGCAGCAAATCTTTCACCCTTACTTCACCGGTTACTTTTCCCAAGATATCAGCTTGTTCGGCTTTCAAATTGCCTTGAATAACACCTTCATTACCTACTAAAACTTTAGCGGTAGAGCTCAAGTTGCCTACTAAAGTGCCATCAATTCTGATATCACCCAAACTTTGGATATTTCCTGTAATAGTAGTTCCGGCGCCAATAATGGTGGTGCTGCCTGTTGAAGGTTCGGTTGAACGAGTTTTTGGGTTAAACATAGATAGATATGGTTTGGTTATTCGTGGAAATTTTCTGGCTTTGGTAAATCTAATTTATTAGTATCTAATGTAGGTACTGTTCCTTGTAAAACTTTCTTTAAATCGTCTAAATATTGTTGTTTACGCACTAATGCCGTTTCAATTGAATCGGTTTTAATTTTAAGTAAACGGTATTCTTTTACCTGGCGTGCATCCCCATAACCCACTCCCGGTAAGTAATACTTAATGGGTGTGAATATAATTAAAGCCACCGTTAAAGTTGCAAACAGTATAAACATGGTGCTGAAAACGATATATACGCTCAATCGGCTTAACCTGAATTTAACCACTTCTTCGTAAGTGTCTTCATTCATGATCACCAAGCGATATCGGTTTCGCAAACGCTTTAAAGTACTGTTGGCATCAAATATTGCCATAATTAAACATTGGATGTTAAAAATATGAAAGTATGGGCATTATTAAGCAATAATTCACGAAAATAACCGATATTTATCCGCACTATTAACCACCGTTTCATGATCAGAAGGCTTTCCTTTACAGTCATTCTTTTTACCCTACTGTGTACCCTATTTACCAGTGTTTCGGCGCAGCCTGCCTGGACGATTGATTTACTCGGTAAAGAAAAGAAACCAGAAAAATTTGAAAACAGAAAATTAGGCTCTGAGAAATTTGCCGAAAAGAAATTCACGCCCATCCGTCATTTGTTTCAAAACAACTATACCCATTACAATTATTATTTCAACGCCAACAA
>JBMOEQ010000135.1:0-8822 GCA_049314655.1 Ferruginibacter sp.
TCCGTTTTGTACCGAATGAAAACGAGTGCGCCCTCCTTTAGTGATTTTAATTCTAGAATAATCAAAAAAAGCATCTATGATTTCTTGTCCGGCAGCAATATGCTCTTCCGGTAAAACTAAAATGATGTTCAAATCTTGATAGGCATCTAAAAAAGTTTTTACTGTATAGTATAAAACTGGTTTGCCTTTAATCAACAAAAATTGTTTCGGTATTTCAGCATTCATTCGGGTACCGCTTCCACCGGCAACAATTACCGCATATTTTTTCATCCAATAAATATATTAATCTTTATAAATTCTTATTTCTTCTGTGCCATCACTGCTTCTTGCGCCTCGGTACATACCTGCACTATTAAACACCATGGCAATATTCCCTTGTGCATCTACTCCAATCATTCCGCCTTCACCTTCAATTTGCGTAAGTTTATCATCTACCACAACATGCATGGCTTCTGATAAAGAAAGATTTTTATATTCCATTAAACAACTTACATCGTAAGCGGCAACTGCACGAATAAACATTTCGCCATGACCGGTACAACTGATGGCGCAGGTTTTATTATTGGCATAAGTGCCCGAGCCTATAACCGGACTATCTCCTATCCTACCATATTTTTTATTCGTCATACCACCGGTACTTGTTGCAGCAGCAATATTGCCGTCTTTATCGCATGCAACTGCACCAACGGTTCCAAATTTTTTATCACGCATCAATTCTTCTAATTGTTGGTGCGTATGGTCTAAAGAATAATTATCGCTGTCTCTTATTTGCTTCCATTGATCGTACCTGAATTGCGAAAAGAAATATTCATCCGGTTCTAATTTGATGCCTTGTTTGATGGCAAAATCATTAGCGCCTTTACCACTTAAAAATACGTGATTACTATTGCGCATTACTTCCATTGCCAATTCAATGGGGTTACGAACATTACGTACTGCAGCAACAGCACCTGCAGCTAAATCGGCACCATTCATTATGGCAGCATCCATTTCTTGTACACCTTTTTTAGTGAACACCGATCCCCTACCAGCATTAAACAACATATTATCTTCTAAAATTACTATCGCCGCTTTTACAGCATTGGCAGCATTGCCGCCTTCTTCTAATACTGCATAACCACCGTTAAGCGCATCTTGTAAGCCTTTTAAATAAGCTTTTTCAAGCTCGGGCGTCATATCTTCCTTTAAAATTGTACCTGCGCCACCATGAATGGCAATAGAAAACTTTTGCATATCAGCTGTGTTTAATCATGCCGAAATTAGCCAATTTGAAGTACAATAATTTCAACATTTTTGAAGCCTTTATTGCGAACCATCTAAGGTTGAGCAAGTTTTATTGCACAAAAGAAAAATAGTGAAAGTGTTGCAACTTTTGTTTAGCCAATTACTGATTTTATTTTATCTAAAATCATTGCTTGAGTAATGTTTTCCATACAAGCATGATCGCCACGATAGCAAGGAATATTTCCAAATACAGAACATGGCCTACAGGATAAAGACAATTGAATGCAATTATTTGGATGAACACCCCAACCATAAAACCCTGCATAAGGATGTGTGGCGCCCCAAATACTGATAACAGGTACTTTATATAATGCTGCAATATGCATATTGGCCGAATCCATACTCAAAACAGCGTGTGCATTACTGATGATGGCCAACTCCTCTTTAAAAGGCATTTTCCCTGCCAAATTATAAATATTATTCTGTGGTTGATGCCATTCGTTTAAAATAGCTGATTCTATTTTCCCGCCTCCAATTAAAGCAATAATATATCCGGCTTTTGCCAATTGTTCAACCAAAGATTGCATTTTATTGAGCGGATACATTTTAGGTTGATGTTGCGCAAATGGAGCAATAACAATCGTTTTACTTGTATTGGAAAATAAATATGCAGCCGCACTTGGAATTGGTAAGGGATCAAAAGTTGGAATACTGCTATTTAAGTGTATTGTAAATCCTAATTTTCTAAACACCATTGCGTAGCGTTCATGCATTGGAGTGAGTTGTACCAATTGCTTTTCTTCTTTTCTAATGAGCGCTTTTTTATCGGATCTTCCTTTATCTAATTGCGCTACATTTTTTAACCTCAATTTAAAAAATGTAGTAAGTACATGTGTTCTAATAACACTGTGTAAATCGGCAATGGCATCAAAATGTTGTTGCGCACTAATTTCTTTGTATAATTTTCTTATACCTACTAAGCCTTTATGTTTGCCGTTTAAATCGGCTCCAATGAATGTACAACGTGGAATGGCTTCAAACAAGGGCGCAGCAAATGGAACCGAAAGAAAACTGATATGCAATTGTGGATGCGTTTCAAGTAATTGTTTAATTACAGGAATCGTCATAGCAATATCACCCAAAGAGCTAAAACGAATGACAAGGATATGTTTCGACGCTTTCAAACCTATTGTTGTTGTTGATACAAAATAGGATTTAATCCCGGATCGTTATACATTTTCATCTGCTTGTACACTTTCATGTACTTTCTTCCGGCTTCAATATCTTGTAATAATACATCGATTGCACTTGATAAATCAATCCTTTGTTCTAATAAGATGTTCAATTTTGTTGTACAAGATTCAATATGCGCAGCACTGGCATCTGTTCTATCTACTTCTACTTGCATGTGATAAATTTTCAATGCCAATATTGAAAGCCGATCAATTGCCCATGCCGGACTTTCGGTATTAATGGTTGCATTGGGTAAAGGCACTACTGTTTTAAATTGAACTAAAAAGTAACTGTCGATATATTCTACCATATCTGTTCTAACTTGGTTTGAAGCATCAATTCTGCGTTTCAATGCTAAACCTTCCACCGGATCTATAGCAGGATTACGAACAATGTCTTCTAAATGCCATTGAACGGTATCTACCCAGTTTTTTTGATAAAGCAGATGTTCAATTGAGTCTACTGGGAAATGAATATTTGGTGTAGTATCTACATCATCTGTAAGATGATAATCTTTAATACACTGATCAAAAATTTGATTAAAAAGCGCACTAGTCATGATTCACTTTACAATTAAGTTTGTGGAGTTGATTTTTTTGACACTGCAAGATAATACAAAGGAATGCCAATTAGTGTTATAATGAGGCCCGGCCAAGTAAATTTCGATTTATACACCATTAATAAAACACAAAAAGTTAGTCCCATTAAAATATACAAAATGGGCAAAACCGGATACCCAAAAGCTTTATAAGGGCGTTCGGCATTAGGGTATTTTTTTCTTAAGATGAAAATGCCTGCAATGGTAAGTACATAAAATATTACCACTACAAATGACACCATATCTAACAAATCGCCGTATTTACCACTTAAACAAAGTGCCGAAGCCATTGCACATTGAATCCATAGTGCCCATTCGGGTACACTGTTTTTGTTAAGATTTCCGGCTTTTTTAAAAAACAAGCCATCGTTTGCCATGGTATAATATACTCTTGCACCGGCAAGGATTAATCCATTGTTACAACCAAATGTAGAAATCATAATCATGATGGCAATAATGATGGTGCCACTACCGCCAAAGATGGCTTCGGAAGCACTTAAGGCTACACGATTATCTTTAGCAAATGCCAATTCATTGATGGGTACAGTAGCTAAATACACCACATTTGTAAGAACATAAATGAGGGTTACAATTAAAGTTCCCAAAAACAAACTTAGACCGATATTGCGTTTTGGATTTTTAATTTCACCGGCAATAAACGTAACATTATTCCATGCATCGCTACTAAAAATACTGCCTACCATTGCACTGGCCATAGCACCAAAAGCTACTCCGGTTACTAAGGGTTCTAAATTAAATGTATCTCCTGTTTTGGTTAATTTACTCAAATCCCAAGCATGCAACCAATTGTTATTCCAGATATCGGTATTGAAGGCAAAAAAGCCTGCAATGATTAAGCCAAAAAGCGAGATAAGTTTAGTTGATGTAAAAATGGTTTGAATGATTTTGCCTGCTTGAATACCGCGTGTATTGATAAACGTAAGCAACACAATTAATACAATGGCTACCAATTGTGCATAGTGAATATCTAGCCCCATAACATTGAATGTATTGGCATCTTCCCAGGCTAAAGCCGGAATAAAATAACCGGCAAATTTTGCAAAGCCTACACCTACTGCTGCTATAGTACCTGTTTGAATAACCGCAAAGAAACTCCATCCATATAAAAATCCTACTAATGGATTATAGGCTTCTTTGAGGTAAACGTATTGTCCGCCTGCTTTTGGATACATGGCACTCAACTCACCATAACTTAATGCAGCAATTAAAGTCATTACACCGGTAATTACCCAAGCCGCAATTAACCAACCGGCACTGCCTAAATCTTTTAACATATCGGCACTTACAATAAAAATTCCGGAGCCAATCATGGAGCCGGCTACAATCATGGTGGCGTCTATTAAACCTAGAGAGGGTTTAAAGCCAGTTGTAGATTCCGGTGTTGATGCATTTGATGCTGAAGCAGTTGACATAAAAAAATCCCGTTTGGTTAACGGGATTGAAGATATATAAATTGGTTGGAAAAATTATTTTCCCGGAGATTTCATTTTTTCATTCATGCCTTTAATTACATCAGGTGTAATGTTTAAGGTAGAATCTTTGTAAAAGAGCAAATCCATACCCGATCCTGTTGCCATGATGTAAGTATATTTTTTGTCGGCATTATAATCGTTGATAAATTCTTTCAACTTGGCTTGCATATCTTCCATGATTTTTGCACCTCTCTCGGCCAATTTCTGTGCTTTATTTTGCTTAGTAGCTTCTACATCTTGTTGACGTTGGATTAATTTAGCTTGAAATGCCTCAGCTTCTTGTTGAGTAATGGCATCGCCCTTTTTTAGAAAATTATTTTTATCGTTTTCCATACTTCTGTACGCAGATTCGTATTCATTGGCTATAGCATTTTGCTCAGCTTCTAACTCTCTTTTTCTGTCTTTGATAAAAGTGATGTTGTTGTTTAAAGAATCCAACTCAACATATGCAATCAATAATTTTGAACAATTGCTGCTATCGGTATGCATTTTAGCTCCGGCTTGTATGCCTTTAGATTTACCGGATTTACTGCTGAAATGAAGGTAATACAAAATTGAAACGGCTAAAAGAAGAATGATATTCAATGCTGTGGAGAATTGCTTCATATTTTAATGTAGATTTTTGGGCAAGATAGTGAGAATAGCAGAATCAGCCATAATTATGGGCAAGTTTATGATTGGGTTAACAGGGGGAATGAGGTTTAGGGGGTTAGAGGTTTAGGAGTTTAGGGGGAACGTTTAACTGTAGATGAACAATAGAGGAACGATGGTTGAACGATTGTTTAACCGTGGAGAAAAAACCATTTTCATAGACGAGAAAGCAGACATTTAAAATTCAACATTTCATAAAATCCCATCGGGATTTAATATTTGTAACTTAATGACCAACTCGGCCGTGCGACCCCATTGGGGTCGAATGTGCGTGTTAAATTCTTAATCTAATTATATTAAACCTCTCCAAGTTTTTAGAACAAATGCAGATTTGAAGCTTTGTGTGAAAATAGTTTAGAAGTTTAGGGCAGACTTTATAAACGTAGCAACTTTATAGTCATTGTTTAGAGGTTTAGAGTTTAGGGTTTAGTGCAGATTCTTTTTAAACTTACCAACTTTATAGACTTAGATTAGTGGTTTAGAGTTTAGGGTTTAGTGCATATACTTTATAAACTTACCAACTCTATAAACTAATTAAAGCTTTTGCAAAAAAAAAGCCACAGCTGAAAACTGTGGCTCTTTAAATTTATAAGCGTTGATTACTTTACTTCTTCAAATTCTGCATCGGTTACATTTTCTGTATTGGCATTACCCGATTGATTGGGCTCAGCACCTTGAGGTTGTTGAGCAGCATCGCCTTGAGTAGCTTTATACATTTCTTCGCTAGCGGCCGTCCAAGCAGCATTCATCGCTTCTACAGCAGTATCAATTTGAGGAATATCTTGTGTTTTATGCGCTTCTTTTAATTGCGCTAAAGCAGCTTCAATCGGTGCTTTTTTATCGGCACTAATTTTATCACCATATTCTTTCAATTGCTTTTCTGTTTGGAAAATTAAACTATCGGCTTGATTGATTTTCTCTACTTTTTCTTTTTCTGCTTTATCCGTTGCTTCATTGGCTTTGGCTTCGGCTTTCATTTTTTCAATTTCTTCCTTGCTTAATCCACTTCCTGCTTCAATACGTATATTATGGCTCTTACCAGTGCCTTTATCTTTTGCGGTTACATGTAAAATACCATTAGCATCAATATCAAAAGTTACTTCTACTTGAGGTACACCACGTGGAGCTGGAGGAATGCCATCTAAATTGAACATACCTAAGCTTTTGTTTTGTCCGGCCATTGGTCTTTCGCCTTGCAAAACATGAATTTGAACACCGGGCTGGTTATCGCTTGCTGTACTAAATACTTCAGATTTTTTTGTAGGGATGGTTGTGTTCGATTCAATTAAACGCGTCATAACTCCACCCATTGTTTCAATACCTAAGCTTAATGGTGTAACGTCTAACAACAATACATCTTTTACTTCGCCGGTTAAAACACCACCTTGAATACAAGCACCTACTGCTACAACTTCATCCGGATTTACTCCTTTGTTAGGTTTTTTACCGAAGAATTTTTCTACAATTTCTTGTACTTTAGGAATACGGGTGCTACCACCTACTAATATTACTTCGTCGATATCGTTTAAAGTTAAATTGGCATCTTTAACGGCTAATTCGCACGGTTTTAAACATCTTTCAAAAAGACTGTCGGCTAATTTTTCGAAGTTTGCGCGACTTAATTTTTTCACCAAATGCTTTGGAACGCCATCTACTGCTGTAATATAAGGAAGGTTGATTTCTGTTTCAGTGCTGGATGACAATTCTACTTTAGCTTTTTCAGCAGCTTCTTTCAAACGTTGCCAAGCCATTGGATCTTTACGTAAATCGATGGCTTCGTCTTTTTTAAATTCTTCTGCCAACCAATCCATAATTACTTTATCAAAATCATCACCACCTAAATGCGTATCACCATTAGTGCTTTTTACTTCAAATACACCATCGCCTAATTCAAGGATAGAAATATCGAAAGTACCACCACCTAAATCGAATACAGCAATTTTTTGGTCGGCTTGTTTTTTATCTAAACCATAAGCCAATGCTGCTGCCGTAGGTTCATTGATGATTCTACGTACAGTTAAACCTGCAATTTCACCGGCTTCTTTTGTTGCCTGGCGTTGTGCATCATTAAAATATGCAGGAACTGTAATAACTGCTTCGGTAACTTCTTGTCCTAAGTAATCTTCAGCAGTTTTCTTCATTTTTTGAAGAATCATTGCGCTGATTTCTTGAGGCGTATATAATCTGTCGTCGATATCGATACGTACTGTTTCGTTATCGCCTTTTACAACTTTATAGCTATTATGACTGATGTCTTCAGTTACTTCATTCCATTTATGACCCATGAAACGCTTAACACTCATAATGGTATTATGCGGATTGGTGATGGCCTGACGTTTTGCCGGATCACCTACTTTACGTTCGCCATTTTTCAAAAATGCTACAATTGAAGGCGTGGTTCTACGACCTTCATCATTAGCAATAACAACGGGTTCGTTCCCTTCCATTACTGCCACACAACTGTTTGTGGTTCCTAAATCTATACCTATAATTTTTCCCATGATTGATAAGAATTTGTTCAATTGAACCTGACAATGATTATGCCACAGCAATTTTGGTGAAAAATTGGCAGAAATAAGTACTGATAATCTGACTGAATGTTGAAATTTGCCTAAATATGAATTGAAAGTTAGACGGTTAGTCAGCCTAAAAGACAATTAAACAACTGCTTTCTTTACTTTAAAACTGAAATGATGTTGACTGAGGTAACTAATGGCTACAGAAACTATTGTGGTAATGACTTGGGCCAGAATAGCATAAATCTCTAATTTCTCTACCAAAACACGCATCATAAAATAGTTTAAGATCATATTGAAGAGAAAGGAAAGGAAATACCTGAAGAGTTGAATTCGGCCTTTTAAGTTAGATGTAGTGAATACTATGTATTTATTTAAAAGAAATCCCACTACAAAAGTGATACAAAAGGAAACCAATAAAGCAACATTATGTGGCTTAATGGCATAAAAACCAAGGTCTAATACCTCTTCTCTTACAATAAAATGAAAGGTAAATGCAAATAAGGCTGTACCTAAAACAGCATTACTGCCACCACAAACCGCATATCTGAAAGTTTGAACATTCATAAAGCGGCGAAATGGTGGATAGAAAAAGTCGATAAATACTTTTAGTCTATTTTTCATTTTAATGGCTGCAAAGTTAAACCAATATCACAATGCTTGAAATAAAAAAAGTCCTGCTACAATGAGCAGGACCAATTAATATGCTTGAAATTAAGCGTACATCTCTTCTTTTAATGCCTTTACCCTATCATCTGCAAGGTATTCATCGTATGTCATTAATCGATCAATAGCTCCTTTTGGTGTGATTTCAATGATTCTGTTGGCAACGGTTTGCATGAATTGGTGATCATGGGTTGTCATTAACACAATACCCGGAAAAGTATTCATACCATCATTAAATGCTGTGATACTTTCCAAATCTAAGTGGTTAGTAGGTTCATCTAAAATTACAAGATTAGGATTTTGTAACATCATTTTACTTACCATACAACGTACCTTTTCTCCCCCACTTAATACATTGGTTTTCTTTAAAATTTCATCTCCACTAAACAACATCTTTCCTAAGAAACCCCTTAAGAAATCTTCATCCACATCTTTAACATA
>JBMOEQ010000136.1:0-8788 GCA_049314655.1 Ferruginibacter sp.
TATTATATAGAATGAAACTAAATAACAGTTCTACTTAACATAATACTAATTATACAGACAATTGAGGGTAAATATTCAAAAATTCCCACCAATTTGCTACCTAATTTGCTACCTATTGGACATAAAAAAAGCAAAACCCTTATTGGTATTGCTTTTAATTATTGTAAGTGCGGAGACTACGGGATTCGAACCCTTGATACAGTTTCCCGTATACACACTTTCCAGGCGTGCTCCTTCAACCACTCGGACAAGTCTCCTTTTTCATATACTTAAAATCAGTAGCCTAAATTTTAAGGAGTGCAAAAATAGGCTTTAGCCCCTTAGCTTCCGAATATTTTTTGGGCATTAGCTGTAGTAATGCTTGCAATGGTTGATGTAGGCACACCTTTTATCTCGGCCATTTTATGAACAATGTAACTGAGATAGCTGCTTTCGTTTCTTTTACCACGAAAAGGAACAGGCGTTAAATAAGGCGCATCGGTTTCCAACACCAAATGTTCGAGTGAAATTTTTTCCAGCACTTCTGCTAATCCGGCATTCTTATAGGTAACTACACCTCCAATGCCCAAATAAAAACCTGCTTTAATAATTTCTTTAGCACTTTCGTAACTACCACTAAAACAGTGAAAAATACCCCTAATGCCTTTAGGTACAAATGGTTTAACCATATCTATTGTTTCTTGCATGGCGTTTCTGGTATGGATAACAATGGGCAGTTGATATTGTATCGCCCATTCCATTTGTAGCTGAAATACTTCCTTTTGTTGTACTTCAAAAGTTCTATCCCAATAATAATCTAAGCCTATTTCACCAATGGCTACAAACTTCCGTTGTTGTAAATATTGCTCAACAATAGCCAATTCTTCTTTATAATTTTCCTTCACATAACAGGGATGAAGGCCCATCATAGCCGTACATTGCTCCGGAAAATTATTTTCTAAGGCCAACATCGCTTCATGCGAACTGCTGTCTATTGCAGGTAAATAACAATGCGATACGCCTTCTTCAAGAGCCTTTTGTAATACCTGTTCTATATCGCCACTAAAAACTTCGTCATACAAATGACTATGAGTATCAATTAGTTTCATGTTTAAACTTTAATTTAAGCAATTGTAAGTTAAAGGTATTACAGTTCTAAAGGATTATGAAGCACCTTAACTTGTAAACTGCTTATGAATAGAATTAATTCTACATCCCAAAAAAATATTACGAAATCCGAAAAAAAATATTGTTTTATTAATTTCAAGATTGTAACTTGCTCCTAGTTTTCATAGGGTACGGATTAAAAACGGGCCAGGGTTTCTACCCAGGCCCAATTTTTTTTAGCTAGGTCTACATTTCCTTTTAACTCAAATTTTCTGCTTGTATAGCTTCAAATCGATAGCCTTTTTCTGAATAATACTTTAGTATATCCGGCAAAACCACTTTTAATCGTGGAAATGCTTTTTCACTATCGTGAAATACGATGATTGATCCCGGTTCTGTTCTTTCAATTACATGGTCGTAACATTTTTTTGGCGTTAAATGGATATCAAAATCACCACTTAATACCGACCACATGATAATTTTAAATCCCATTCCCTTATCACCAATGGCTTTTATTTGTGCAGGCGTAATTCTACCATAAGGCGGTCGAAATAAATTAGATTGAATATGTTGAGTGGCCAATTGAATATTTTCCAAATAATTTGAAGTATCAGTTTTCCATCCATTTAAGTGATTTTGCGTATGGTTACCAATTGAATTGCCCGACGCCTGAACTTGTTGATAAATTTCGGGATGTGCTACAACATTTTTACCAATACAAAAAAAAGTTCCTTTTGCTTGATAGCGTTGAAGTTGTGTTAATACAAATGGTGTTGCCTCGGGATGTGGCCCATCATCGAAGGTTAAATAAAGTACTTTTTCTTTTGTAGGTATCTCCCAAATACAAGCTTGAAACAGCTTTTTTAAAAACCCAGGTATCTTAAGAAAATAAAACATAAATCAATTTAAATGTTAATGTTGATTAAACCTTGATGAAAGGTAACAGTCATAAAAAGGTTGAACAAAAAAATTAAAACAATAAACCAACAAAATTATGAAAACAACAAACTTATTTGTAGCCATTGCTGCAACTTTACTCATCGGCGGATTTGCTTCTTGCAAAAAAACAGATGCAACAAAAGACACTGAAATTGAAACCACTGTTGAAATGAGTGGCGATCAGGCAGTTGCAGATAACTTAACTGAAGATGCCAGCGATGTAGTTATGGATGCTGCCGAAGAAAAAGGTTTAGCCGGAGAACGCCCTACCGAACCTTTTCAAGCAACCGGTATTTTAAATTGTGCCACCGTTACAGTTACTCCACTCATTGGTTTTCCTAAAACTATTGTAGTTGATTTTGGAACAGGTTGTGCTGGCCCCGGCGGCATTTTCCGTAAAGGTAAAATGAATATCGTTTTATCTGATACACTTCGTCATCCAGGCGCAACTTCGGTGGTAACTTTTGATAACTACTTTATTAATGGGTTTAAAAAAGAAGGAACCATTACCTGGACAAACACAAGTACCCCATCTACCAGAAGCTGGAGACGTACCGTTGTAAATGGTAAAATCACTGCCCCTAATGGAAGATATTGGTTGCATACTGGCATTAAAGAAGTAGTTCAAACTGCAGGCGTAAGTACTCCAAGAAATTTATTAGATGATGTGTATTCTATTACTGGAACACATACCGTAACTAAAATGAATGGTGTTACCCGTACTTCTACCATTATTGAACCATTGCAAAAGAAAACCATTTGCGAAAACATAGATAAAGGTGTAGTAAAAGTTCAAGGTCCAAACCATTATGCTATTATCAATTATGGCAATGGCGATTGTGATAGAGTTGCTACCATTTCTATTGATGGCGGCACCCCAATCAACTTCTTGTTGCGATAAGCAATATTGAAAAATGCAGATGGCAGTAAAGGATACTTTTTTTAGTCCTTTACTGCCATTTTTTTATGAACAGATATGTGAAATCCTCCTCGTTTAAGGCAGATACACGTTATCTTTGCGGCATGTTTAATAAAGTTAGAGTTCGATTTGCGCCTAGTCCTACAGGCGGATTACATTTAGGTGGTGTACGCACCGTTTTATTTAATTATCTTTTTGCAAAAAAACATGGCGGCGATTTTATTCTACGAATAGAAGATACCGATCAAACCCGTTATGTTGAAGGCGCCGAACAATATATTTTCGATTGTTTAAAATGGTGTGGTTTAGAACCCGATGAAAGTGTATTTCATGGTGGTCCTTTTGCACCCTATCGCCAAAGCGAACGTAAAGCCATCTACCGCCAATATGCCAATCAGTTGATTGCAGCAGGTCATGCTTATTATGCTTTTGACACTCCGGCTGAACTAGAGGCCATGCGTGAAAAATTAAAAAATGAAGGCAGCAGCAGCTTACAATACGATCAACGCATCAGAATGCAAATGAACAATTCTTTGCGTTTACTTCCTGAAGAAACTCAACAATTATTAGACGCCGGTACGCCTTATGTAATTCGCATTAAAGTAAATGCCAATGAACGAGTAAGCTTTACAGATATGATTAGAGGCGCTATTGATTTTGATACCAATACAGTAGATGATAAAGTTTTACTTAAAGCAGATGGTATGCCTACTTATCATTTAGCTGTTGTAGTAGATGATTATTTAATGAAAATTAGTCATGCTTTTCGTGGAGAAGAATGGTTACCTAGTGCCCCCGTTCATATTTTACTATGGAAATATTTGTTTGGTTTAGATGAAATGCCCGAATGGGCGCATTTGCCCCTAATTTTAAAACCCGATGGCAATGGTAAACTCAGTAAAAGAGATGGCGATCGGTTAGGATTTCCGGTATATGCAATGGATTGGAAAGACCCACAAACCAATGACATCACCAAAGGATTTAAAGAAATTGGTTTTTTACCCGAAGCATTTATCAACTTATTGGCCGTATTGGGGTGGAATGATGGTACCGAAAAAGAAATTTTCTCCCTTGAAGAGCTCATCGATGCATTTAGCCTAGAAAGGGTACATAAAGGTGGTGCAAAATTTGATTTTGAGAAAGCCAAATGGTATAACCACGAATGGATTAAACGTAAAGACACAGCAAGTTATTTACCTGAAGTAAAAACCATCTTTGAACAAGAAGGCATTACAATTGACAATGATCAATACCTTGTACATGTAATGGACCTCATCAAGGAACGTTGTGTTTTACTCAACGATTTTTATACACAAGGCCACTATTTCTTTAAAGCGCCTGCTACTATTGATACCGCGTCTATTTTACCCAAATGGGATGCCTTAAAAACTACCTATTTTACGGCATTGGCAGAAACTTATGCTTCAGCTGTATCTTGGGAAGCTACTGCTATTGAAAGTACTTTAAAAGCATTAGCCGAAACGCATGGCATTAAAGCCGGAGAAATTCAAATGATTTTTAGAATTATGTTGGTGGGTAGTAAAACCGGCCCTTCTGTAGCAATAATTGCCGAAACTATCGGCAAAGAAGAAACGAAAAACAGAATTCATCATGCACTTTCTATATTAAGCAATGCTTAGTAGAAAATAGTATTGTTGTGGAAATGGTTTGGATAGGATGACGTAAATTTACAGAACGAAGATTTTATCAATAATAAATCAACATCCAATGAGCACTGAAACAACCCGGCCAATTAGGGTATTGGTAGCAAAAGTAGGATTAGACGGCCACGATCGCGGCGCAAAAGTAATTGCCACTGCATTAAGAGATGCAGGTATGGAAGTTATTTACACTGGTTTACGACAAACACCCGAAATGGTAGTAGCTGCAGCACTACAAGAAGATGTTGATGCCATTGGCGTTAGCATTTTAAGTGGCGCACACAATACCGTTTTTCCAAAAATCGTTCAATTGATGAAAGAAAAAAACATGAACGATGTGCTGTTAACCGGCGGCGGCATTATTCCCGAAGATGATATGAAAGTGCTGAACGAAATGGGTGTAGGTAAATTATTTCCTCCGGGCACTACCACATCCGATATTGCACATTATATTAAAGATTGGGTAAGTTTACACCGTTCTTTTTAATATACTTTCATTTCCTATTTTAACTGCAATGGATTATATGCTATCTGCTGTAATACTTAAATAAAATTGCTTCCATGTATACAACACTCTTAGCCGAATTAAATAACGGCATTTATACCATCACTATTAATCGTCCGGATAAACTCAACGCTTTAAACAAAGATGTATTTTCAGATTTAGATAAAGCAGCAGATGAAATTGCAACAAACCCGGCTATTCAATCGGCCATAATCACCGGATCGGGTGGTAAAGCATTTGTTGCCGGTGCCGATATTACAGAATTTGGTGGATTGGATAAAGCTGCAGCCATGGCTTTAGCCAAAAGAGGACAAGATATTTTCTTTAAAATAGAGCAAAATCCAAAACCAATTATTGCTGCCGTAAATGGCTTTGCATTGGGCGGTGGTTGCGAATTGGCCATGGCTTGTCATTTTAGAATTGCCAGCGAAAATGCCAAATTTGGGCAACCGGAAGTTAACCTTGGTTTAATACCGGGTTATGGCGGCACACAACGTTTACCTCAATTGATTGGCAAAGGAAGAGCCATTCAATTACTCATCAGTGGCGATATGATTGATGCAGCAACAGCATTACAATACGGTTTAGTGAATGCAGTTGTACCTGCTGAACAATTATTAGAAAAAGCTACGGCTATTTTAAATGTCATCAATACCAAAGCGCCGTTAGCTATTGCAGCATGTATTCAATCGGTAAATGCCTTATTTGATGAAACAAAAAATGGCTATGCTGCTGAAATCAGTGCTTTTGGAAACAGTTTCGATACGGCTGATATGAAAGAAGGCACTAGCGCATTCTTAGAAAAAAGAAAAGCCCAGTTTACAGGAAAATAATAAATCATTCTATGGCTCTTTTTGAGCCTTTTTTTATGACCATTTCTGATTAGGTTTTGAAGTGATTCACATCAGTTTACCTCAAAATCTTACCGTTAAGCTTTAAATTTGCATTTTAAAATCAAAATAAATAATATGGAATATAGAATTGAAAAAGACACCATGGGTGAAGTGAAAGTACCAGTGGACGCCTATTATGGTGCACAAACACAAAGGAGCATTGATAATTTTAAGATTGCTCAGGATATCAATAAAATGCCGAAAGAAATTATTCGTGCATTTGCATATCTTAAAAAAGCTGCAGCATTAACCAATTTAGATGCAGGAGTTTTATCTGAAGAAAAATCAACATTAATTGGAAAAGTTTGTGATGAAATTTTAGAAAGTAAATTAGATGCCTATTTTCCATTAGTAGTTTGGCAAACCGGCAGCGGAACGCAAAGTAATATGAATGTAAATGAAGTGGTGGCTTATCGTGGTCATGTACTGAATGGAGGCAAATTAGAAGACAAAGATAAATTTCTACATCCCAATGACGATGTAAACAAATCACAATCGAGCAACGATACCTTCCCTACTGCAATGCATATTGCGGCATATAAAATTTTAGTAGAAACTACCATTCCCGGTATTGAAAAATTAAGGGATACATTGGCCGAAAAAAGTAAAGCATTTATGCATGTGGTTAAAATTGGACGTACGCATTTTATGGATGCCACGCCATTAACCGTAGGACAAGAATTCAGTGGATACGTATCGCAATTGAATCATGGATTAAAAGCCATCAACAATTCATTGGCACATTTAAGCGAACTGGCTTTAGGTGGCACTGCTGTTGGTACCGGCATTAATACACCAGATGGATACGATGTTAATGTAGCGAAACATATTGCTCAATTAACCGGATTACCATTTGTTACAGCCGAAAATAAATTTGAAGCTTTGGCAGCACATGATGCCATTGTAGAAGCACATGGAGCCTTAAAAACCGTTGCAGTAAGTTTAATGAAAATTGCCAATGATGTTCGCATGTTATCATCGGGCCCACGCTCGGGTATTGGCGAATTATTTATTCCGGATAATGAACCGGGCTCCTCTATTATGCCCGGAAAAGTAAACCCAACACAATGCGAAGCACTAACCATGATTGCTGCACAAGTAATGGGAAATGATGTTGCGATTGGTATTGGTGGAAGCATGGGACATTTTGAATTGAATGTATTTAAACCAGTAATGATTTTTAATTTCTTACATAGTGCTCGTTTAATTGGAGATGGCTGCGTTTCTTTCAACGACAAATGCGCTGTAGGTATTGAGCCTATTGAAGCCAATATCAAAAAGCATGTAGATAATTCATTGATGTTGGTTACTTCTTTAAATACAAAAATTGGATATTATAAAGCTGCAGAAATTGCACAAAAAGCCCATAAAGAAGGTACTACATTAAAAGAGATGGCGGTTAAATTAGGATATGTTACGCCTGAAGAATTTGATGCATGGGTTATTCCTGCAAATATGGTGGGTAAGATTGATTAGTTAAACAGAATCTATATAAAAAAAGCGGCTCCGTTTAGAGTCGCTTTTTTTTACGGCAATCATAAAGTTTAATTAACAATAATCTTTTCAGTGGCTACAACAATATTATACGCATTATACAGCTTGATGATATACAGCCCTTTCTTCAAAAGGCGTACATCTATTTCAAATCGATTGCGAATAGTTTGTCCTTCTCTTACAATTCTTCCCGAAGCATCATATAAATGATACTGTATAGGCTTCGCCACATTTCGTTTACACTCTACAGTAAGTAATGTAGAAACCGGATTAGGATACATATTAAAATTGAGCCTGTTATTAACCTCCGTAGCCGGATCATTCCCAATAGCCAACAAGGCTCCGGTATATTTATATTCTAATATAGAGCCTCTATCGGTAACACCGCTATTGGTTCCTGCTGATGGTCCCGATGTTCCTCCCACACTATCAGTGATAACATACAACGTAATTCCATCGTTGCCAATGACAATATCTCGGTAACGATTAAGTGCAGCATTATCTCTAAAATATTGTATTACCGAATCGCTTACCGATAAAGAAGAAGTACCAGCGGCATTTAATTTTAATCTAAAAATAGAACTCGTTTTAAGCGTAGTTATGAGTAAGCAATTTCCCCAACCCGGTATCTTATTGGTATAAGGATAATAAACTACACTACTGGGCGCAACGGTAGGATAGGTTAACCAATTGCAAGTATTGGGTACACCACTTACCAATGGAGGCGTACCAGGATATAAATCGAAAATAGGGTTCATATAACGGGAGTGAGAAAAGCCCGATTCGGGTTGTCCGTTATTGGTTTGCGTTGCAGAACATTCACTACTGTACGAGCCGCAAGTTGGACTAACACTTCCTGCCCACTTATAATATTTATACCAGTTATTATCTTTTTTTCCGGCAACTCTTGGCCATCCATAATTATTAGCGCTGTCGATGATATTGATTTCATCATTGGTAGCCGGTCCCTGTTCGGAACTGTACAATTTTCCTTTTGGCACCAATACATTATTACTGCTTTTTTGAAAACTCAATCCTTGCGGATTACGATGCCCGTAACTCCATATATGCGATTTAACGCCATTAATGATTGGATTATCGGAAGGTATAGATCCATCTACATTCAATCTTAAAATTTTACCCGAATAACAACGTAAATTTCCTGCAGCTAATTCGGCTGCCGATATGATGTATTGAGATTCTAAAGAATCACAGGCATTTGAAAATTGATTGGCGCCTCTATCTCCTGCTGAATACATCAATTTATAATCGGGCACTGTTAATGTGCCAA
>JBMOEQ010000137.1:0-8786 GCA_049314655.1 Ferruginibacter sp.
CCATTGTATACCATCATTGGCTTAAATACCTGTCCTGCAAAAAAGGATTAGTTGTTTTACCGCAAATTTTAAAGGCGTTCATTCTCTAAATGAAAATGAACGCTTTTTTGTTAAAGCTAGTTGATTCAATTTCATTCCTGTTACGAATAAATTCAGCTTATTTGAAATTGAGCGTTATGATGGATTCAATATTCCCTCAACAAAAAGGTCGTTAAGAAAGTACAATAACTTTTCTTAACGACCTTTAATTTATCCGATAAATGGATGAAATGATATTTAAAATCTCGGACAAGGAATACCTTTTACATCCTGATGTTTATGAATATAAATAATAGAAAATTCAGAACCGCCCCTACTTGCTGTAGCCGCTTTTAAATTACTGGTATTGATATCGTAACTGGCACCAATTCTTAATCCATTAATTTCTATGCCAATATAAGGAATGATGGCATCATTTAAACGAAGCCACGCACCACCATAAACACTGGTTGGCCTAACATCGTCGTTATTTAAATTGGCTCCAATTGCTGCCCCAAATATGGTTTCGCTAGCTTTGTTTTGCATTTGATGAATAACAGATGGATTGATGGATAATCCATTTTCTCCTACAGGAAAACTACCACCCGCATGTATAGAAATACGAGAAGCTAAATTCCATGTTTTATCAATAAAACTTAAACTGGGTTTATTGATGTGATAAACCGAAGCACCAATATAATAGTTGTTTTTACCGTTGCTAGAACCGGAGAATAATAAACCGGCATTGATATCTGTATAGCTTTGAGAAGTACCGTTATTAAAAGTTTCAGCAGTTACACCAGTAAAACCATTTTGTGTAAGCTGATCTTCAAAAGTAAGTTTGTTTCTATCTAAAGTTGTGCTGCTAAATGTTGCTTGAAAACCTGCGCCAATAGTATTGTAACCTTCTTCATCCAAGGCTTTATGATAGCTTAAAGAAAGTGAACCATAATTTAATTTCAATGCAGCATCGGCACTTTGATCGCTTAAGCCCGAAATACCTACACCAAAAATGTCGTTTTGTGGAACTCTACTTTTTAAAATACTGAAATCTACCGAAGCACTAGTGGTTACATAGGCTTTAGGGATAGATGGCCATTGATCTCTATGATTAGCAGCCAATCGCCATACGCCATCAAATTTTCCCGTGAATGCAGGATTCAAGGTTAAAGGCGAAGAGAAAAACTGTGAAAAATGCGGGTCTTGTGCCAGTGCAACTGTGCTCAACAAAAATGAACAAATAACTAAAGAAAATTTTCTCATTATAAAGGAATTCAGATTTTTAAAGATAAGAAATTACAGTTAAATGCTGCCTTCGAAAAGTTAAAACTTCAACTGGTTTTTCTTAAAATGACCTTATTAGGGTCAAATGTTATTTTTTTAATGCACGTAAGCACTCGTCTATCAATCAATTTCTTAGTTTCATTCATTGATTTTGTAGGCCTACGACTGCATTTTTTGTCCAAATGCCAAATCTCCTGCATCCCCTAATCCCGGTACAATATATCCTTTGGCGGTTAACTCATCATCAATTTCCCCACACCAAATGGTAGCATTGGGTTCTGCTCTTAACACAAATTCTAAGCCAACTGTGCAAGCAATGGCACAAACAATATGAATTTGCTTGATATTGCCCTCTTCCCGCAAAAAATGAATGGCTTTAACTAAAGAAGCTCCGGTTGCAATCATGGGATCGCTTATAATTACCACTTTGTCTTCTACCTCCGGACAGCTCATGTATTCTAAACTAATTTCAAAACTGCCATCCGAATTATGCTTACGATAAGCACTGATAAAGGCATTTTCGCCCCTATCGAAATAATTCAATAATCCGGTATGCATGGCCAATCCGGCTCTTAAAATAGTGGCTAAAACCGGTTGTTGTTCAAGTACTTTACATGTAGATATTCCTAAAGGGGTAGTCACTTCTTTATTCGTCCACGCTAATTTTTTACTGATTTCATAAGCGGCAATTTCACCTATGCGTTCCAAATTTCTACGAAACCGCATACTGTCTTTTTGTATTTCAATATCTCTTATTTCGCTGATCCAGTTACTTACAAGGGAATGCTGCTCGCTGAGGTTGATGACCATGATCTAAATTGGTTTTGGGATTTCTGTGGCTACAAATCTATATTTTGCAGACTGAAAATTGAAATTTAATTATGATTTACAGGGCAATTGGCATCATGAGCGGAAGTTCTTTAGACGGATTAGACATCGCCATGACCACTTTTACCGAATCCGGAGGCAAATGGGAATTCGATATTTCTCACGCAAATTGCATCCCTTATTCACCATTTTGGCTTCAACAGTTGCAAAATGCACCCCATTTATCTGCCCTAAATTATCAATTATTAAATACCGCTTATGGTCAATTCATAGGAAATGCAGTCAATGATTTTATTGATCAAAACCATTTACACCATCAAGTGCACTTAATTGCTTCGCATGGACATACCGTTTTTCACCATCCCGAACATCGCATGACAGTACAAATTGGCGATGGGGCTACTATTGCCGCTATCACCAAACTACCTGTAGTGAGCGATTTAAGGGCCATGGATATTGCTTTAGGCGGACAAGGAGCACCGATTGTACCCATTGGAGAGCGCTTGTTATTTGGACAATACAATTACTTGCTCAATATCGGCGGTATCGCAAATCTTTCTGTAAATGCACCAAATCAATTTGTGGCTTTTGATATTTGCGCGGCCAATAGGATACTTAACTTGTTGGTTGACGCTACCGGTGCCGGATTTGATAAAGATGGCGCTATTGCAGCCTCAGGCACGGTACACAATGGTTTGTTAGAACAACTGAATGCCCTAGATTATTATCTTCAACCTTTTCCAAAATCATTGTCGAATGGGTTTGGTTTAAATACGGTTTTGCCCATCATTCAATCTCATCAATTATCTACTGCAGATGCTTTATGTACCTATGTTTATCATATAGTACAACAAATTGTATTGGCTGTAAAATCAACAGCTACTATTTTACCAGCAAATACACCGGATAAACCTACTCAACTATTATGTACAGGAGGCGGTATTTTGAATGGGTATTTACGAAAGCTTTTGGCAACGGCATTGGCTCAAGAAAATGTTCAATTGGTAGTGCCCGATGATAAAATCATTCAGTACAAAGAAGCATTAATCATGGGCTTTATTGGGGTATTGCGTTGGAGAGAAGAAGTGAATGTTTTTGCTTCCGTTACTGGCGCTTCGCACAATAGCATTGGGGGCGCATTGTGGTTAGGCAATAGCGATTAATAAAGGATATTTAACACAATCTTTCAGAATAATTAATTTACTTAATCTTTTAAATAAATAACGATGTATAAATTAGCTATTGCAATTCTATTCATTACCGGCTCTTTTACGGCTTGTAATTTTGGAGATAAAAAATCTAGTGCAGAAAAAGACAGTTACGAAACCACCAAAGAAACGCTAGAAGAAAAGGAAAAGAAAAATCCTCAAAAATTTCTTTCAGTAACGAGTAAAGACAAACATAATCTTCTTGGTCAAATGGTAATCAAAGGAAATGTTGTAAACAATGCAAAAGTATGCACGTATAAAGATGTAGAATTAGAATTGTCGTTCTTCAGTAAAACCGGCGCACTACTCGAAAAAGATATCGAAATTGTTTACGATGAAATTACACCGGGCAATTCAGTAAGTTTTAAATCAAAATATTTTGCACCCAAAGGAAGCGATAGTGTGGGCATTAAAGTGTTGAACGCAAAGTTTAAATAAGTAGAAACGTTTTTAAAAGCAAAAATGTCTATCCAAAAGGGTAGACATTTTCTTTATAAGGGTGGTATTAGAGTGCGGCAATAATTTTCGATAATTCATCCTTGGTTTTACCCAATTTGATTTGCAATTTATTCATCATTTCATCTTTCTTGCCATCAAGGTATCTTAAGTCTGCATCAACTAATGTGGTGAACTTTGCTTTAAGTTTAGCTTTTTGTTCATTCCAATTTTCTTCTTTCGGTAATGTTGTTGTTAGTGCCATGTTATTTGGTTTTATTGTAACTACATTGTTACAGGTGTTGGTGTTTTTTCTTCTAAATGTGACCTAAGCATCCAGGCCATTTTTTCGTGCGCTTCTAAGATGTTGGTGATAAAATCGGCGGTTCCGGCATCTTCCAATTCGCCAGTGAATTTGGGAATATTCAAACGCAAATTCAAGATAACTTGTTCGTGATCGGCGAGTAATTCTTTGATGAAACGATGGCTGTCGTTTTTATCTCTACTCATTTCCGAGATTTGAGTAAGGTTTAAAAATGCATCTAAAGTTGCCGGGGCATAATGACCAAGCGATCGTATACGTTCTGCAATGGTGTCAATAAACGTATCTAACTGCTTAAACTGTGTTTCAAAAAAAGTATGCTTGTCAAAAAAATCCATGCCTTCCATATTCCAATGCGCATTTCTCGTAATTGTATACAGCATAAATTCATCGGCTAACAGTTTGGATAGTTCATTGGCAACTTCTTGTCGGTGTGTGTTGGATATTCCAATATGTGTTTCCATGATGAGTTGTTTTTATTTTAGTATTTAAAATCAAAATCAATAGTATTCAATATTGTGTTACAGGCTCCTCTTCTAAAAGAGATTCGGGTTCACTAAAGCTGTAATAATTATTTTCTTCATCTTCGCTTCCAATGAGTTCTTCTCGGTCATCAAGTTCGGTTCCCGGAAACATTAATCCATCAATACTTTCTATATCCTTTTTGTTATTTGAATATAAAAATGGAAAGGTTTGTTGTTCAGGAATGGTATCTATTTCGGCCACACTCATGTGAATTCTTTGTCCTAGTTCCATGATGTCATTCATTTCAAATGTAGATGCATCCTGCTCCAATAAAAGCAAATCTGTTTCCTTAGATCTCCAATTACTCAACGCATTTTTTAGCGGCAAATAGAAAATAGATTGCAGTGATGTTTGATAACTTTTCATGATACTTGTTATTAATTCTTAATAAGCAATAAAAAGAATATTAAAAATTGTTGGTACTAATTACTATTGGTGTGCCCGGATATTGAGCTGTAGCTTCATCTTCTGCCGAAATGAAAATTCTTCGCGGTTTAAATGCCGATACCGTTTCAAATGACGCTTTTAATTTTTGCGTCATGAATTTACTGCCACTAATAATTTGACCAATGTTTTTGGTACTGTCATCAATTGTTTCCATCCACACTACATATACTTTTTTCGGCGGACTTAATCTTTCGGATTCGGCCAAATTGATGAGCTCAATATTAATCACATAACAAAGGTGAAGGAAATTTTGCGATCAATTATTACAGATGAAGCCTTTGTTATTACATATATCCCATGTTCAAATAGCCAATAATTTATGCAAAGCAATCCATGAGGTTTTTCTATGTTTAACTGTTCGATGTACTACTTTAATAATATGTGATAAATGTAAATTTCGAATTGAATAGTATAAACAAATTGTAACAAGCGCACGTAGCTTTGATATGGTTTTTCAAAGGATATTGGATTTAATACAGGGCTAAATTTCTATTTGGCCCTCTTTTTTAAATGATGTTTATAGAAAGACTAGTTTACTAGAACTGCACTTAATAGATTTGTCATTAAAAGCAACTATTAAGTCAGTATAATTTAGCGTTTACAACTACACTACAAATTCTCAAGATTTATAACACGTTTTTTCTTTAATTGCTTAAAGAATGAAGGAGAAAGGCCGGTTATTTTTTTAAACTGGTTAGACAGATGTGCAACACTACTATAGTTGAGTTTGTAAGAAATTTCGGTAAGGTTAAGTTCGTCGTAAAGGAGCAATTCTTTTACCCTTTCAATTTTATGTATGATGATGAAATGTTGTATGGTAATGCCCTTAACTTCTGAGAAAATATTGGAGAGATAAGTGTAGTCGTAGTGCAGCTTTTCACTAATATAATCTGAATAATTTACATTGGGCATTTCAACTGCATAATGTACCATTTCGATGATCAGATTTTTAATTTTTTCAATTAAAATGCTGCGTTTGTCATCTAATAGTTCCAATCCGGATTTGGCTAAATTAATTTTAAGTTGATCATGTTGGGCTGCTGTAATATCTCCTAGTATTTCTACTAAACCTAAATCTACATTTGAATATTCGATACCCAATTTTTTCAACTCCTCTTTCACCATCATTTTGCAACGCAAACTCACCATGTATTTGATGTATAGGTTCATTTTAATCTTCTATTCAATAATATAATACAATAGCTTTTTTAATGTAATTATTGTAAGTTTAAATACTTCCTTTTCAAGGTAGCTTTAATTACCGGTATTGTGAAAAATAGTTTCAATGAAATGTACACCTATATTGAATTTAACAATATTGTATTAAATTTTTAACATTAGTCTTAGAGTTGTATTTGGCTTTTTACTTTATCGTTCAAATAGTAAACCAACTCAACTGAAAGCGCTTATGCGCAAACGGAAGAATTGGTTACTTTTTGCTCAATAAAGTAGTTTATAAAATTGCTTTATTATGTTTAAGTTTAATCTTCATATCCACTTTTAATAACAGTAGATAACATTTTGAATTGAACATTGGCACTAAAATGATGCTTCGAATGTGCCGGAATAATTATGCCTTCACCCAATTTTAGCATATAGTCTTTGTCATTAATAGACACTTCCGCTGCTCCATCAATAATTTGTATATACGTATCATAGGGCGAAATTTTTTCTGCCAATTCTTCTCCTGCATCAAATGAAGAAATGGTGATATTGCCGGTTGTTTTCTTTATGATTGTTTTACTTACCACGGCATTGGGCATATATTCAATGATTTCAACAATGATATGTGTTTTTGCTTTTTCAATTTCACTTTTATCGATTTCTGTTTTCATCATTAATTGTTTAAAATGTTATGATTATTCAATTAAGTAAAATAGCTTTTGATTTTTTCTATTATCGAGCCCGAATATTTGTTAATCGTTGCATTCGAAATTTTTTCAACTAAAACCGATCGAACAAATCCGCCAAAGCTTTTTCCTCTGCCTAAAATTTTATCAAGTATATAATCGCTGCCCAAATGTAAACCGGTAGTAGCAAGGTTGGTTTGAATGGTGTTGTCATTTACAATGGCATACATCGATTTCTTAATTAAAGTAATTGGATTGAGCGTTTCAATAAATGCATACAATGAATTACTTAGTTTTTCTTCCTGAAGTGCAGATGTCTCTTTTAACGATTCAATGGTATTAATAAGTGTTGTGTAGTCGGTTATGGAATTGTCGTTTACGCGTTTCATTTATAAAGTGGTGTTTAAGATTTTACGCACAAATAAATTTCTAATAGGCCGTTCTATCAATTGTTTCCTACCTCTCCAAAAAATGAAACCCATCAATCCATAAAATCCGGTGATGATGCCAAAGCCCGAATAATTATCTCCCAATTGATTGGAGAAATAAAATCCCAACCATAAACTGCTGAATAAAATGATAAGTATGCCAAAGAATGCCATAATGAGTAAAGCAAAAAATGCACCACCAATATAGGCAGTTCGTTCAACTGCTTGAAGTTTTAATAGGGCAATTTGTGTTTGAGCAATAGCTTTAATGTCTTCAGAAAGGCTTGATATAGTAGATTGATCTTGCATGATTAAATTTTAAAAACGGTCAACCATTTGTCAACAACTGGTTAACCGTTTCTGCTAACTATGATCTAGTATCGCATCTTTCTTTTGTCTGATGCTAGTAGTAAGATCATGTAGTTTGTCTTCAGCAAGGCCTTCTAACTCCGTTGCTTTGTTCCGTAGGGCAATGGCTTCAGATTTCATTTTTTGCTTTAAATCTTCTGCAAGATCTTTTGCGCCGCTTACCAATTTGCTGCGGGTTTTGCTGCCTTTATGAGGTGCAAATAGAATTCCAAGTGTAGCACCTACCAAACCTCCGATTATAAGTGCTCCAATCATTCTCCCTTTGTCATTTGAATTTTCCATACAGTTGTATATTTTGTTAAATAGGGTTTCTTCCTTTGATGATACGAAGTAAAATTGCAATTAATGCTATAACCAATAAAATGTGAATGACACTTCCAAGGTGAAAAGCAAAAAATCCTGCGGCCCATATTATCACTAGAATTACGGCAATTAAATAAAGTAAGTTGCTCATTTTTTTGTTTTTATCACTTGTTATTGGCTGATGTAAAGGTGGGGGTAACCTGCACTATTAATATTATACAATGCTGCTTAAATGTTACATCATTCACTTATTCCATTTGCGGAAGTGAATAGAGAAGGCTATTTAAAAGAGAAGATAAAGTGTAAAGAGCGTAAAAGTTTATAAGGTTTATAAGGTGTACACTAAACACTAAACCTCTAAACTCCTAAACCTAGATTATAATGTTTCTAAAGTTTATAGAGATATGCCATTGTTCAACCAAATTTATACAGGTGCTATTATAAAAAGCTCTCCACTAAACCACTAAACTCCTAAACCTAGTTTATAAAGTTTCTAAAGTTTATAGAGATATGCTATTGTTCACCCAAAATTATACAGGTGCTAGTATAAAAAGCTCTCTACTAAACCCTAAACCACTAAACTCCTAAACCAAGATTATGAAGTTTCTAAAGATTATAACGAAACGGTCCATCGTTCAACCACTGTTAATCCATTGCTCAACTAAAATTATAAAGTAACTAGTAAAAAATCTCTCCACTAAACTCCTAAAACTAGTTTATAAAGTTTCTAAAGTTTATAGAGATATGCCATTGTTCAACCAAATTTATA
>JBMOEQ010000138.1:0-8747 GCA_049314655.1 Ferruginibacter sp.
GTACAGGTTCCTATACTATGAATATAGGAAATATTAATGTAAGTGGAGGTACGCTTGATTTTCAATCAGGTGCTTCTGGTTCTCCTGTAATTAATTTGAGCGGTAGTTTAACCCAAACTGCACCAGGTATGATTTTATCTTCTGGTACTTCAACCGCAAATCCAACACTGAATTTTAATGGTATTGCCAATCAAGCTATAACATTTGCAACCCAACCAACAGGTCCTATTACCTATAGAATTTCAAATCCATTGGGTATAACCTTGAATGCTAATTTTGCTAATTTTGCTTTAGGGAACGGAAATGCGGGTGGTTTAAGAATTTCTACCACTTATGCCACACCTATTACCTTGGCAGGAAATTTAACAGCTTTAACTTTCAATGCAGTTAAATCAACCTTAACCTTCGATGCAGCTGGTATTACAACTGCATCTGCATTAATATTTCCTTCTGCTTCAGGACCTGCAAGTCTTACAATAAATACAGGAGCAGGTAATGGTGTAAATATTCCTTTTGACAGAACAATCAGTACTACACTTACGATGACTTCAGGGGATATTTATATGGGTAATTACACCCTAACTTTAGGTACAAATGCTGTTACTGCTAATATTGGCACATTAAGTTATACAGCTGGTAGTATTATTGGAAACTTTAAAAAATGGTTGAATGCAGCAACTGGATCATTCGATTTTCCTGTAGGTGTTGCAATGACTGCCCGTAAAGCTAACTTTAATTATACTACTGCGCCAACAGCTGGTGGAACGCTTACAGCTAAGTTTGTTTCAACAGATCCTGGTACAACAGGGCTTCCGCTTACTCAAGGCATTATTAATGTGAATAATGCAGCAAAAGCAGGTTACTGGAAAATAGACGCCGGTGATGGTTTAACAGGTGGTGTTTATACAGCATCATTAATTGCTGCTAATTTCCCTGGTGTTAACACTTACGATAGTTTAGTTATGCTAAAACGCCCAAGCGCTGGTAGCTGGATACTTGATGGAACTCATGTTAAAACAACAGGTTCTAATGCTACTCCTACATTAAGCAGAACACTTATTACAGGTTTTGCAACAGGTACTACTACTGAATTTGGAGTGGGTGGTGATATATTGAAAAACCCAATGGGAGGAACCAATGTATTTTCTATTACTTCAGGCAACTGGGGTGATGGAACAACTTGGAGTACAGGTGCTGTGCCAACTGCAAATGATTTTGTAACTGTTTCACCATTAACTACTGTTACTACAGCAGGTGGAACTCCTCCTTATTCATGCTTAACACTTAGTGTTTCTAATACAGCTATATTGAATGTAAGCAGTAATACGCTTGCAGTTACCGGAGCTTCTACTACAGGTGTTGTAAATAGTGCCGGCGGACAAATTAATATTAACGGAGGTACCTTAACAATAGGACCAGCTGGTGGTGGAAACAGAACGTTTGCCAATAATGGTAGTTTAAACGTATCTTCAGGTACTTTAAATATCAATGGTAATTTCTTAAATACATCTTCAGTAGGTAATATATTTACCCAATCGGGTGGTAATATTAATGTGGATGGTAATGCTGCAGGCGTTGCAGCCAATTCTGTGGCAGCTGCTACATATATTGTTTCCTTCGTCTCAGGAACACCAACTACATTATTTTTAACAGGAGGTACTTTTACAATTGTGGACCCTCATTGTTCTTCAACAAGTAGTTATGGAACGATGATGATGAGTTTATCTTCAGCTGTCAGTTGTGGGTTAGGCCATACATTTGCTTTTGGGAATGGTGTTTCTACCGACCCAGGAACTTCTTATGGTTTTAGTTTTTATTTATGGTATAGCAGTGGTTTATTCTCAATGGGCAATGTAGTAATAAATGGACCTCTTGGTATCAACAGATTTGTAAACACGTATTCAACTACTCCAATTTTAGGTAATCTTACCATTAATAATGGAGGAGAGTTGAGGGCAAGTTCTTCAACTTATGTAGGTAGGGATATTATGGTAAATACCGGTGGTATATTAACAAATACGAGCACTCTTTCACTTTCAAGTTACACTTCAGTTTCATCAGGGCCACAAACTATTTCAGGTACAGGTGCATTCAGAAATTCTATTCCTACTGCTACAATTGGTGCTGGTGGTACTGGTTATGTTGTAGGTGATGTACTTACAGTGTTAGGTGGTACTTACACATCTCAAGCTCAATTTATTGTATCAGCTGTTACAACTGGAGCAGTTACAAGTGTTGCTCCTTATGGATATGCTAATTATTCAGTACTACCAACTTTTCCTGCTTCAACTTCTGGCGGAACTGGTTCTGGTTGTACTTTTTCAGGATTTTCTAACCTAAGTCCAACAGCAAGTTTAGCTTCCCTTACAATAAACGATACCAACTCTTTAGGTGTTACCATTGGAACTCCTTTATCAGTTAGTGCAACACTTACTTTAACAGCTGGTAAAGTAAATACTACTGCTGTTAATTTACTTACGTTGGGTACTCCTGTAACAGGTACATTAGCTGGTGGAAGTGCTACTGCTTTTATTAATGGTCCTTTTGCCCGCGTATTTCCAGTACGTACAGCCACAGGAACTTATAGTGTTACTTCAACTTTATATCCTGTAGGTAAATCAGGTTCATATCTTCCAATGTGGATTGATCCTACTGTAGTTACCAATCCTTTGACAATGTCAGGCGAAGCATTTACTTCAAATAGCGGAACAGGTGGTCCCGGAGTTACTAATCTTTCATCAAAACGTTGGGAAGCTATAGTTACTTCAGGTGCTGCTAATTTAACTTCATCATTTATCCAATTGGGCGATGCAGGTATTGTTAACGGAAATCAGATTGTACAATCTACATCTGCTGCCGGTGCTTATGGAACTATTGTTCCTTCATCATTAGTTACAACCGGTTCACCTAACACAATAACCACAACCGGTTCGCAAATATTAGGAGCTTCTTTCCCTGCTTATTTTGCTTATGCTAATGTTACACCTTGTACAGTTCCTTTACAACCTACAGCATTTGCTAGAGCTTATCAAACATCAACAGGTTTTGTTGGAAGTTTTACAGCTCCATCACCTGCTCCAAGTAATTATTTGGTAGTACGTTATCAGGTTGATAGTATTATATCAACTCCTGCTAATTTTACAACTTATACTCCTGGAAATAGTTTTGGTACACATGGTGGCGTTATTGTTTCTAATAGTAGTTCTACTTCATTTACTCAAACAGGGCTTACAGCAGGTAAAATTTATACTTACTATATTTACGGTTATAACAATAGCGCATGCTACGGTCCTGTATATAATACTACATTACCTTTAACCGCCAATGATACTACTTGTGCTGCTGCAGTTACCGTTCCTGGAACTCCAATAATTTCGGCACTTACAAACGAAGCTTTTAATGTAGCTTGGACTACTTCCGGTGCAGGTGTGAGTTATGTTTTAGAAGTAGCTACTGATAATGCTTTTACAAGCTTTGTAAGTGGATATCCTAAAACTATCGGAGCAGATGTGTTAACATATTCTTTAACAGGTTTGATATCTAGTACTTATTATTATGTAAGAGTTAGAGCTTATGATAATACTTCATGTTATAGTGTTTATTCAAGTACAATTACTGTACGAACCAAATGTGACCCTGTAATATCTTATCCATTTTTAGAAAGTGTTACACCGGCTACTATTTCTTGTTGGTCAGTTTCATCAGGTTCAGGTAGTTCAGTTAATTGGTCTTATACTACTTCTGATGCAGCTCATGGTGCTGCTGCACCTCAGTCAGGTACACATTTCTTTAACTTAAATTGTTATAATGCAGTAACTACATATAATCCTTACATGTTATATTCTCCAGTATTTAGATTAGATGCAGCTCCTAAGCAACTTAAGTATTATTATTGGATAGGTAATGATAGTTATACACCAGTTCCTCTTGCTTTGCAAATAAGTAGAGATTTTGGAAACACTTGGTTACCAGCTGATACTTTATATAATCATACAACTGCAAATTCTACATTTGCAACTGCATCAACTTCACCTTGGACATTAAATACTATAGATTTATCTGCTTTTGCAAATCAAGGTCTCTATGTACAATTCAGATTTATTTCTTACTCAAATTATGGATATAATTTTACTAATCATGGAATCGATGAATTTAGTATTGTAAATATCACAACCCCAACAGTTACTACAGCAAGAGCTACTACAATTACAGGAAGTACTGCCACCTCAGGTGGTGTTGTTACCAATAATGGTGGTAAACCTGTTACTGCAAGAGGCGTTTGCTGGGGTACAAATGCAGATCCTGATATATTAGGAGGATATAGTTATACTACTGATGGAAGTGGAAATGGTGTATTTGTAAGTAGCATTAGCTCATTGGGTGGAAGTACGCTTTATCATTACAGAGCTTATGCAACTAATTTAATGGGAACATCTTATGGTGGTGATTCTACATTTACTACATTAGATGTTTATCCACCACAAGTAAATATGGTAGGAGTTACAAATATTACTGATATTGCTGCAACAGCGAATGGAAAAGTTGAAACAGATGGTGGAAGTGGTCCGATTTTAAAGAATGGGTTTGTTTATTCTACCACTGTGGCAAATCCATTGATTGGTTTATCAGGTGTTATTGTTGATACTGTTGTTACACCTGGCTTAGGTGATTATTCAATGGGATTAACAGGTTTAGCAAAAGGAACCTTGTATTATATTAATGCTTGGGCTGAAAATTCTGTAGGAAAAGCTTATGGTATTACAGCTTCATTTACTACCATTGGAATTGCTACTACTGCAGCTTCTGCTATAGGATCTTATACAGCTACTGTTGGTGGAAATATTAGCAGTGATGGAGGAAATGCAATTACAGCTCACGGTGTATGTTTTGGTACAACTGTAGATCCTGATATTTCAGGAAGTCATACTTCAGATGGTGCAGGAAGTGGTGTTTTTGCCAGCAGCCTTACTTTACCTACAGCGGCTACTTTATATCATATCAGAGCTTATGCAACCAATGTATTGGGTACTTTCTATGGTCCAGATCTTACTTTTACTACCCTTTGCGATCCTGGAACTATATTAACTACTACTCCTGCTACTCGTTGTGGTAGTGGTGTTGATACATTAAAAGCTACTTCATCTTTAGGTTCTAATATATCTTGGTATGCAGATTCTTTGGTAGGCAATCCTATTGGATTAGGAGGATCCTTTGTTACACCTATTATTAGTACAACAACAAAATTTTATGTTGAATCAAATACATCTCCTGCTGTGAGCGCAACTATTGGTACAGGATCATCAACTACATCCGCTTATGGCTATCCTACACTTTTTGGTGATTATTGGTATCAGGATTGGCAACAAATGGTTTATACTAAGGCAGAATTAGAAGCAGCAGGTTTAGTTGCTGGTAATATTACCTCATTAAAATTTAATGTTACTGCTAATGCTTCTGCTACTCCGATAGATTATAGTATTAGTTTAGGATCAACCTCTAATTCAGTGCTTACTGGTTTTCAAACAACAGGTTTAACTACTGTTTACGGTCCAACTACACCTACAATGCATACAGGTATAAATACAATAACATTTACTGCTCCTTACAATTGGGATGGTATTTCAAATATTTTATTAGATATTCGTGGTACTGGTAGTTATGGATCTGCTAACGCAACTACTTCTTATACTGCAACCACAGGAAATACCGTTGTGTATGCTTATTCTGGATCAGACAATTCCGGATTTTTTACTTCAGCTCCAACTGCAACTACATCAACCTCACGATTAAATGTAACATTTTCAAATCCAGGTTGTGTAAGTGCACGTACTCCAGTAGTTGCAACTGTAACAACTCCACCAGCAATAACAATTTCGGCAAATCAAACGGTTTGTAACAATGCTATTGCTAAAATGATTGTAACTTCTACTTTATCAGATTATACGTCTTATGTATGGAGTCCGGCTTGGAATTTATATACTGATGCAGCTGCTACTATACATTATGTAGCAGGAGCAATTGCAGATACAGTTTATGCTAAAACTGATACAGCAGGGGCTGTTACTTATACTTGTAGAGCATCTAATGTTGGTGCATACTCATGTGCCAATGTTGCTACTACTAAGGTAACTAATCTTGAAAAAATCAATATTTCAGCAAGTGCATCACCTGCTACTATTTGTCCTTTAGGTACATCTACTTTAAGTGCAACGGTTAGTCAGGCATTTAATACTTCCATAACAAGCTTATACTCGTTTGCGGCTTCAACTTCTACTTATACTCCACTTGTAGATCCTATAACTACTACAGCAACTGGTGATGATGGAACACAAAGTATTACGCTTCCTTTTGCCTTTAATATGGCTGGAACTAATTATAGTTCTGTATTAATTAGTACAAATGGATATGTAACTTTAGGTGCAAGTGGTTCAACTTGGACTAATGCTTTGGCTAGTACTACCTACCATCCAGTTGTAGCTGCTTTATGGGATGACTTATGGGATGATACCTATTCAAGTGTTAAATATAAAACACTTGGAGTTAGCCCTAACAGAACGTTTGTTATCCAATGGGATAGTATATTATGGGGTGTTACTACAGGTGATGCTACAAGTACTTACAGACAGAATTTCCAGATTCGTTTAAGCGAAACTTCTAACATTATTAATATAGTTTATGGAGAAATGAATACTCCTGGAACTTCAAGAGCTCCTAGTGCTTCTATAGGTATTAATGACTATCAGGGAAGTGTAAATCATTTTAATAGTGTAACACCAGGTTCACCTGCAACTAATTCTATTTTACTTGCAAATGATACTGTTAGTACTTTGGCGTATATAACAAATGGAACAACTTATTCATTTACACCTTCTGGTATGCCTTCATTTACTTATCACTGGGATAATAGCGAAATTGAAATTAGTACATCAACTTCTGTAGCAGTACAGCCTGAAATAGCTACTCTATATAATTTTGTTGCAACTGAAGTAAGTACAGGATGTCAAAACTTTTATCCTCCTATTTTGGTAACTGTTTCTAATTTCCCAACTATTACAGCTCAACCTTCACCTTCTGTTCTTACAAAATGTGCAGGACAAACTGCTACATTTACTGCAAGTGCTAATGGTCAGGGTTTATTGTATCAATGGCAAAAAGACGGTGTTAATATTCCTGTTGCGAGCAATGCAAGTGCTGGTACAGCAACATTGGTATTAGATAACGTTTTAGTGGGGTCTACCGGTAATTACCGTTTAGCTTTATTAACAGATTGTAGCGGAACTGACACTACGTTTACTAATGTAGCTGCATTAACCGTTAATCCACGTCCACATGTAACTCCAATCACAAACACACCTGTATGTAGTGGTTTAGCACTTAATTTAACAGGAACAACTGATATTGGAAGTACTTTCAAATGGACAGGTCCTAACTCATTTAATTCAACGAGCCAAAGCCCAAGTATTACATCGGTAACAATGCCTGCTGCTGGTACTTATAAGTTTATTGCAACTGAAAATGGATGTTCTGATACAGCTACTACAATCGTAGTTATTAAAGAATCTCCAACAGCAATTACCATAACACCATCTTCACCAACTATTGATTATGGAACAATTCAATCATTAGAAGCAATTGGAGGTACATTTAGTTATCTTAATGCTAATGTTGGTAAGCTTACTCCTGAAGCAGCTGCTGGTACTGGTGGAGGCTTAACAACTTATATGACTTTTGATGCAATTTCTGATTTTACATTAAGTACAGTTGATTTATTCCCTTATGGTACAGGTGCAGGTACAGTAACTATTGAATTACGTACATCTACAGGAACACCGATAATGTCTCAAACAGTTGATGTTATAGGTACAAGTTCTCCTTTAGATCCAGCACAGACAGTTACTTTGAATTTCCCTATTACGGGTGGTGCAAGTTATCGTTTGGGTGTTAATTCATGGACATCTGGTGTAACCAACTTATATAGGGATTTAACAGGTATGGTCTATCCATACACATTACCTGGAGTTGTTAGCATAACAGGTTCTTCTCTTGGTACTGGTTATTATTATTTCTTCTACAATTGGGGTGTATCAGTTGGAAATCCAGAAACAACAACTTTAGCTTGGACTCCAACAGACAGTTTGTTTTTAAATCCAGCTGCTACAATACCTTATGCAGGAGAATCAGTAACTGCTGTTTATGCAAAACCAAGTACAAATACAACTTATTATGTAACATCTACTACTTCATTAGGTTGTACAAGCCAAGGTAGTGTATTGGTTAATGTAAGTTGTCCAACGCCTACATTAATTCCAGCATCTAATGTAATAGGTAACACCACAGCAAAACTATACTGGAGTTCATCTTCACATAATTTTGAAATAGAATGTGTGCTAGCTTCAGCAAGTTTCACAGGTGCTGCTACTTATACATTAACGGATGATTATACTTATCCTAATCCACATTCCTTATTATTGACTTCATTAGCTGCAGGAACTGATTATAAATATCAAATTAGAGGAGAATGCGGAAGTGGATATTATGGATCATGGTCAGCAGAAGGTACCTTTACAACCCTTGCACCACAAGGTACATGGACAGGTCTTACCAGTACTGAATGGAATGTTTCAACCAACTGGAGTGGAAATATACTTCCATTACCTACTGATAACATTGTTATTCCAGCATCTGCGCCACATTGGCCACATGTAAATGTAGCTCTTGCAGAATGCAACGATTTAACGATTGTAGCA
>JBMOEQ010000139.1:0-8554 GCA_049314655.1 Ferruginibacter sp.
CAATTCGATCATTCTAAAATAATAGCGGCCCTACCCAATTTTAAATTTCATTCTATTGAAGATACCATTCAATACAGTTGCCAACTATTACTGCAACGTTTGAAGCATGCATCTTCCAAATAATTTTCAACTTGCTCAACAGTAATTCGTTCGTATGAAAAAAATTACAATCCTTATTGCCGGTTGGTTGACATTTTTAGTGAGCCATGCACAAACCGATATGTATACTATTTCGGGCAAAGTGGTAGATATTACCACACAACAACCTTTACAATCGGCTTCGGTATTTGCACAAAACACTACCATTGGCACTACTACCGATGCAGCAGGAAATTTTAGCATTAAACTACCCAATGGCGGATACGATTTAATTGTTAGCTACACCGGTTACGATATTGAAAGCAAAAGAGTAACTACTGCCGATGCCGGAAATGCAGTAACCATTTCTATCAAACAAAAAGACAAAACGATGGAAGTGGTTGCTATTGCATCGAGCAATGAAGTAAAAGATGGCTTAGAAAAATATGGCAATTTTTTCTTTGAAAATTTTATTGGCAAAACAGCCAACAGCAGTGCATGTACCATTAAAAATCCGGAAGTATTAAAATTTTATTTTTCAAAAAGAAAGAACCGTTTAAAAGTAATGGCAAGCGCTCCATTAGAAATTGTTAATCTTGCCCTTGGCTTTAAAATTAGTTATACCATCGATTCTTTTACGCATGAATATGCTACACAAGTAAGTACTTTTAGTGGTTATCCTTTGTTTGAAGCATTACCAACAACCGATTCCATAACAGCGTTGAAGTGGCAACGCAATCGACTTAAAGCTTATGAAGGTTCTATTGTACACTTCATGAGAAGCTTATATCAAAAACGCATTAAAGAAGAAGGTTTTGAAATTCAGTTTGTAGCTAAATCAAAAGATACAGAAACTGCCATCCCTGTGTTAAATGTATATGGCGGCATGAATTATTCCATGAACGACAGCACCCGTTGGGTAGAAGTAATACCCAACCAAACCGATGTTGCAGTTATTTATAAAAAAGAAAAACCTGAAGCCGGATACGATGAAAGCGGCGAAATCACTTTAAAAGATTACCAGTTGTCGTTTGTAACTTTTCCCGAAAATCAAACCATCGCTATAGAACAAAATGGATATTATTTCGATCAAAACGATTTAATCATCACCGGCTATTGGAGTTGGGAAAAAGTTGCGGATATGGTGCCGTATGATTTTGTTCCGTAAAGCCACTCGTACAGTATTGCATATTCTTACAATACTTCACTTTAAAATTATTTAGACTTTGCTTCATTTCAATGCATCAATATTCATGCACTGCAATGAAGTATGTAATTTTTTTATGTTCTGTTAATAAAACGATAAAGCATATACGAATATTCTATACATGAGTTTAGTCATCATTACAGCATGTATTTATCGATAGGTTTGCGCAATTATGCTCAACCTTTTTTATTATCATGAACAATAACCATATCCACAGTTTTCATATCCCTGTAATGGGACTGGCTTTTACCATCGATACACCACTTAAAGTTGCTCGTTTTGGAATATCCTCCGTTGTTTCAATAATCGATGATGTTTTATTAGAAGCCATGCGAAAATTTCATGTTGAAGCAAAACAAATTCCCTATTCACCCATAGATGTACATACACCCGATTGCAGGGCCAATAGAATAACTGCCTACCTGAATTTTTTGAATGATGAAGTAGAAGCGCAAATTGGCGTATTAAAAAAAGAAGCATTTGAAAACGGAAGCGAAAAGAATAAATATTTTGAATTGCTTCCTGCACATGCTCCGTTAAAAATTGCTTTTAACGAAATGATGCAAATGCCCGAAGGTGTAGAGAAAATAAAAGCTCAAGCCATTCTCACCGAAAAAATTGTTGCTGGGTCAATTGATGTAAACATCATGACCAAAATAGACAAAACAAATTATGCCCCAAATGGAGATGCTATGGCCGTAGAATATACCGATGCTATGGCCGCATTAAGAGGTTATGCCAATAGTCATTTAAAATCATCCATTGTTTTTTCGGCCGGCATGAACCCTCGATTGTATTCGTATTGCGAAAATTTTAACGACTTCTTTCCGGATGAAAATGGACAAATAAAAAAGAAAATCATTTTAAAAGTGAGCGATTTTAGATCGGCACAAATACAAGGAAAATTTTTAGCTAAAAAAGGATTATTGGTTTCTGAATTTAGAATAGAATCGGGGCTCAATTGCGGCGGTCATGCTTTTGCCACAGATGGGTATTTATTAGGCCCCATCTTAGAATCGTTTAAACAAAACAAACAGGAACTGGAAATAGAATTATTCAACATTTGCAATGCCGCACTTAGCTTAAAAGCTAAACCTATTTATGTACAAAACCCGGTGATTGAAATTTCAGTTCAAGGTGGAATAGGTACAGCCAATGAAAACCAATTTTTACTCGAGTATTATAAAGTAAACAGCACCGGTTGGGGCAGTCCATTTTTATTGGTTCCCGAAGCTACCAATGTAGATGAACAAACCTTGCAACAATTGGTTCATGCACAACCTTCCGATTATTATTGCAGCAACGCCTCTCCATTGGGTGTTCGATTCAATAACCTCAAAAAAACTTCTGAAGATCAATTGCGGATAGATAGAATTGAAAAAGACAAACCCGGAAGCCCCTGTTACAATAAATACCTATCAAACAATACCGAGTTTACAACTAAGCCCATTTGTACGGCATCAAGAGAATACCAGTATTTAAAAATTGAACAATTAAAATCGAGTAATCTTTCTGAAGAAGATTTGAAGGCGAATATTGAAAAAGTAACCGAAAAGGAATGTCTTTGTCAGGGTTTAAGTAGTAGTGCTTATTTAACCAACCATTTACCTGCTCCCCATCAATTGAATGCAGTTACGATTTGTCCGGGCCCTAATCTTGCCTATTTTTCCAATACCTTTTCTTTACGCAGTATGATTGATCATATTTATGGTAGAAAAGATATCCTCAACCCTTTACCAAGGCCCAATTTTTTTATCAATGAGTTGAATTTATATGTAGACTATTTGAAAAAAGAAATCAATACAAATTTGGATAACATATCTGCTAAACAAAGCAAATACTTATCCCTATTTAAAGACAATTTACAAAGTGGCATTAACTACTATAAAGAAATAACTGCTACAATGATTAAAGAAACAGAAAATTATCGCCAAAAATTTAATGAAGCCTTGCACGAATTTGAAGCCAATTTAACGGCACTTAAAATTCCTGAACCGGCTTGTTAGTGTCTATTGTAAACTTATAGGTTTTTGATTTTCTCCCAGATTTCGGGAATGCGTTTTATCCAAACCAATTCCTTACGCTTTTGTAACGCATCTTCTACAGGAGATCCAAAATAGGCTTTATTACCTTCTAAGTTCGAAGGCACACCACTTTGTGCATATACAACTGCATTGGTTCCAATAGTTAAGGTTTTACTTACACCAACTTGTCCCCATAAGGTTACACCATTTTCTAAACGTACAGCGCCTGCAATACCAACTTGTGCAGCAATTAAACAATTGGCTTCAAGTACGGTATCATGACCAATATGAATTAAGTTATCCAGCTTCGATCCTTTGCCTAAAATGGTATCATGACTAACGCCTCTATCGATGGTACAATTGGCACCAATTTCTACCGCATCTTCTATGATTACTCTTCCACAACTGGGCATTTTTTTATACCATACTTCGCGATTTTTTTTAGTGTTGTAATAAAATGCATCACTGCCAATTACCGAACCTGCTTGTATCACCACATCATCTCCAATGATACAATGATCGAGGATGGTTACATGCGGATGTATGATGCAATTTTTTCCAATCACTACATGATGCCCAATGAAAGCTGTAGGATAAATAAAACTGCCTTCACCAATTGTTGCGCTATCGCTGATGTTTTTTACTGCAGGTTCAAATGGACGATAATGTTGTACAATTTTTGAATATGCTTCAAATGGATTGTCAACAATCAACAATGCTTTTCCTTCCGGAATAGTTGCTTCTTTATTGATGATGATAAAACTTGCAGCACTATTGATACATGTATCGTAGTACTTTGGATGATCAACAAAAACTAAATCACCGGGTTCTACTTTATGTAATTCATTTATGCCGGTTGCAAATCCATCTGCATTACCAACTAACTCGGCACCGATAAATTCAGCAATCCATTTTATAGAAACAGGAGCGGGAAACTGCATGGTATTTTTTTTACAAAGGTAATTGTGATTCGATTATAGAACATAATGTGTTTAAAGGATAAATTTTTGCATTAAATATGAAATTTTTTGAAAATATTTTTGCAACATTTTTAAGCAACATTTGCAACATTTTTTTTGTGAAAAATTCCAAAACTATTTTTAATATTTGCTATGCCGCATTGATAAGAAAAAAAATAGCATTGCTGAAACATCAATGAAATCAATACTTACAGCGCATCAAAAAAAACATCGTGTGTGATTGTATAAAATTATCATCAGCATTATTAAAAAAAATGAAGTTGATTTGATGCAAAATTTTGCTTCGCTTATCCACAGCGAAAAATAAAATGTTAATAAAAAACATGAAAATATTTTTTTCTTTAGCGAAATTTCTTTTTAATATTGTGTAGGGAATTTACGTTCCCGTACTTACTAACCCATCCATATAATAAGTCCGACATCTTGATGTCGGATTTTTTTATTTTTACACCTTCCATTTTTTAACATTTTTATTCGCATTAAAACTTTCATCAATCGTGTTTTTTTATAGCATCATACATAAGCCATTTCAAGTGCTCAGTCAGTTTAGTGCAGAAAACAACAAAGCCACATTGAAAGATTTTTTTGATGTTCCTGTAGATGTATATCCGGTTGGTAGATTAGATTATGACAGCGAAGGCTTATTAATTTTAACCAACGACAAATCGCTTAACCATCGATTATTGCATCCATCTTTTCAACATCAAAGAACCTATTGGGTTCAAGTAGATGGTGCCATTACATCTACCGCAATTCAACAATTAGAAGAAGGCGTAAACATAAATGTAGATGGAAAAATACATGCTACCGGAAAGTGTATTGTACAAGTATTTTCTGCACCACCCGATGTGTATGATCGAAATCCACCGGTACGATTTAGGAAAAACATTCCAACCAGTTGGATAAGTATCACCCTGCAAGAAGGCAAAAACAGACAAGTAAGAAAAATGACGGCAGCAGTAGGTTTCCCTACCCTTCGCCTCATTCGTTATAGCATAGAAAAATGCACGGTAGAAGGTTTGGCACCCGGAGAAATGCGCATCCTTCAACAGCAAGAAATCCATGAACTTTTATTCCACTAGTAAAATCAATGATAAATAGCGAGAATGGATTTTTTTCTGCTAACTTGTACACTGAAATGTATAATTAAACTTAATCTGTAGAGATGCTAAAATCAATGACCGGCTTCGGCAGGGCAGAACAAACTGTTAACGATAAAACCTTCTTGGTTGAAATCAAATCCCTCAATGGAAAGCAATTCGAAATGCAATTACGCCTTCCGCCCCTATTACGCCCTTACGAATTTGAAATCAGAAATATTCTTCAAGAAAAATTAGTTCGTGGTACCATTGATTGCATCGTTACCATAAAACAAAACGGTACTTCAAAACCCGTAACCATCAATACCGATCTTATTAAAGCGTATTACAAACAAATTAATGAATTGGCTACCGAATTAAATATCGACAGCAATTCGGTATTAAGTGCATTGCTTCGCTTGCCGGAAGTAGTTACTCCTACTAATGATGTATTAGACGAAAAAGATTTTGAAGATTTTAAAAAAGTTTTACTTGAAGCATTAGCACACCTTAATCAACACCGCGAAGAAGAAGGTGCTAGTTTAGAAAAAGATTTATTACAACGCATCAACAATATTCATACACAAGAAGAAGCTATTGTTGTTTTAGAGCCCAATCGTAAAAAACGAATTCGGGAAGAAATCGTACAACTGCTCGAATCACATGTAGGAAAAGAAAACTATGATGGCAATCGCTTGGAACAAGAATTGATTTTCTATATCGAAAAAATTGATATTCACGAAGAACAAGTGCGCTTAAAGCAGCATTGCGAATATTTTAAATCATTAATCAACGACCCCGACGAATCGAAAGGCAAAAAATTATCTTTTATCATTCAAGAAATTGGAAGAGAAATCAACACAACCGGTAGTAAGGCTTATGATGCCGGTATTCAAAAATGTGTGGTAATGATGAAGGATGAATTAGAAAAAGCCAAAGAACAAGTACTTAACGTGCTTTAACATCATTTTAGTTAACTGTTGCTATTTTTGCAATCATGAATGCTTTACAACAAATTCGGATAGTAGTTGCGGCTACGGTATTGGCGCTGGTTACTTTATTTGCCGGTTGCAATAGTATTGAAGTATTTGAAAAAAATGTATCTATCCCTAAGTACAATTGGTTGAGCGACTTTAAACCTTCCTGCAAGTTTACCATAACCGATACTACCTCCGATTATGCGCTTTTTTTGGTATTACGACATACAGATCAATATCGATACAATAATATTTGGATAAACTTAGGAACTTTAGCACCCGGCGATTCGATGCGCTATCAACGGTTCGATATTCAATTAGGAACAGATCGTGAAGGTTGGAAAGGAACAGGCATGGGTGATATTTGGGAAATGAGAGAGTCTATTACAAAGGGGCCATTTCGATTTAAAAAACCTGGCGATTATGAATTCAGTATCGCACACATCATGCGTGAAAATCCTTTACCCGGTATCATGAGTGCAGGCATCCGAGTAGAAAAAGTGAAATAATTTCACGGTTGGCTGCGGTTAAACTTTAAACAGTATTCTTTTATCTATAAGTGCCGATCATGCCTTTTTCATTCAGCTCATCTAAAACTATCCGGTATATTTTTGTTGCCTATTGGATTCTATTAGCCTATATCATTGCTGCATTAATATGGTGGTTTATTGCACTTCGAATGCAAAATCATCAAATGGCCGTTTTACGCATTAATGAAATAGCCCAAAACGATCCGGCTTTTAACAGCAAAGCAGCCGAAATAAAAATCAGCGAAAACAAAAAAAATGCCCAATATGCCGGAGAAGGTGCCATTTTCTTTCTATTAATTATTGCAGGCTCCATCTTTATCCATCGAGCCATCAGCCATCAATTTAAAATGAACCAACAACAGCAGCATTTTATAATGGCCATCACGCACGAATTAAAAACCCCTATTGCTGTTACCAAATTAAACCTCGAAACCTTACGCAAAAGAAAACTCGAAGACAACCAACGCGATAGGCTCATTCACAATACCATCCACGAAGCCAACCGCCTCAATACTTTGTGCAACAATATGCTGCTAACATCGCAAATGGATTCGGGCAAATTTGGTGTTACTAGGGAAGATATAAACCTCAGCACCCTAACTTCAGAAGCAGTACTGGAGTATAAAGAACGATTCCCCGATAGAATCATCAATGCAGCAATTGAAGAAGGATTATTTATTAGTGGCGATTTGCTTTTATTACAAATGGGTGTAAATAATTTAATTGATAATGCGGTAAAATATTCACCCAAAAACAGTCCAATTACAATTCGTTTAACTGCTAAAGGAAACCGTATCGAATGTTCAGTTTCTGATGAAGGAAAAGGTATTGCCGATGCAGAAAAAAAGAAAGTGTTCGAAAAGTTTTATCGTATTGGCAATGCCGCCACAAAAAGCGCAAAAGGCACCGGATTAGGTCTATTTTTAACCAAAAGAATTGCATTGGCCCACAATGCTGAGATTCGTGTGACAGATAATATACCGAATGGAAGTACTTTTGTTATTGAATTTAAACAAGCGGCAAAAGCCATCGCTTAAATACCCAAAAAACGCTTACCATGACAGATCAAAAATTATCTATACTATTGGTGGAAGATGAAGAAAACCTTCAAGAAGCATTGAAGTTGAATTTAGAATTAGAAAACTACGAAGTTACCAGTGCATACGATGGTGTTGAAGCCTTGAATGCATTAGAACAAGCCCATTTCGATCTGATGATTTTAGATGTGATGCTCCCCGAGCTAGATGGAATCAGCGTTTGCGAAAGGGTACGTTTAGAAGGCAATGAAATTCCTATTTTAATATTAAGTGCTAAAAACAGCAGTGCCGATAGGGTAACCGGTTTAAAAAAAGGTGCCGATGATTATCTTACCAAACCTTTCAACTTAGAAGAACTTTTATTAAGGGTAAGTAAATTGGTAGAAAAAAGTCAGCGTATTGCTATCAGAAAACCCTTAGAACAAGTATACCATTTTGGCAAAAACAGTGTAGATTTTAAAGCCTTAGAATGCACTACAAAAGATGGCGAAAAAATCACGCTTACCAAAAAAGAAATCATGCTGTTAAGGTTGCTCATCGAAAATAAAAACGAAGTAGTAACCCGCGAAAAAATATTACAAGCCGTGTGGGGGTATAATGTTTACCCAACTACCAGAACCATCGACAATTTCATCCTCAGCT
>JBMOEQ010000140.1:0-8548 GCA_049314655.1 Ferruginibacter sp.
TTCTTGAGTAAAAATGAAAGCTTATTTATGAATTTCGCTTGTAAAATGGAATTCAATATCTGGATTATTTTGTTGTTCGGTATTTAAAAACCATTCGCTTTGCGCAAGGTAAACTACATGTCCGTCTTTATCGGCAGCAATATTTCCTTGTTTAAATCGCGTGAAATCATCCAATTTTTTAGGATCCTTACTGGTTAACCAACAAGCTTTATAAAACGGCAAACTGTTCATTTGCACAGAAGCACCGTATTCTTGCAATAAGCGATATTGTATAACTTCAAATTGAAGTTCGCCTACACAACCAACAATTTTTTTTGTTCCACCAAACTGTGTAAAAAGTTGCGCAACACCTTCGTCGGTTAATTGCATCAATCCTTTTTCCAATTGTTTGGTTTTCATTGGATCCTTATTTTGTACTTCTTTAAATATCTCCGGTGAAAAACTAGGTATGCCGGTGAAGTAAAAATTTTCTCCTTCTGTAAGTGTATCGCCAATTTTAAAATTTCCGGTATCAAATAAGCCCACAACATCTCCAGGATAAGCATCTTCAATAACTTCCTTCTGGCGCGCCATGAAACTATAGGGGTTATTGAAACGTAAATCTCTATCTAAACGTACATGATGATAATATTTATTGCGTTCAAATCTGCCACTACAAACTCTTAAAAATGCAATTCTATCTCGGTGTTTGGGATCTAAATTGGCGTGAATTTTAAAGATAAATCCGCTGAATTTATCGGCTCCAGGATTGATTTCTTCTACAGTGGTTGGTCGTGGTCGTGGAGTTGGTGCAATGCGAATGAATGTATCTAACATTTCTTTTACCCCAAAATTATTTACGGCACTGCCAAAAAATACGGGAGCAGTATTACCGGATAAATAATCTTCTTCATTTAGTTCTCCATAAACACCATCAATTAATTCAACATCTTCTCTTAATATTCTGGCATCATTTTCTCCTATTCTTTGATCAAGTATTGGAGTAGATAAATCTTTAATAGACAATACATCTTCATCATTGGCTTTAGTACCTGCAGTAAATAGTACTAAGCTTTTTTCATGTAAATCGTACACCCCTTTAAAATCTTTACCACTGTTGATGGGAACAGTCATGGGATGTAATTGAATTTTTAGCTCGTTTTCAATTTCTTCCAATAAATCGAAACGGTTTTTACCATCGCGATCCATTTTGTTGATGAACACAATTACCGGTGTTTTTCTCATGGCAATTACTTCCATCAATCTCCTGGTTTGAGCTTCTACCCCATTTACGCTATCTATCACCAATACTACACTATCCACTGCGGTTAAAGTGCGGTAAGTATCTTCAGCAAAATCTTTATGGCCCGGTGTATCGAGTAGATTTATAAGATGGTCTTTGTATTCAAAAGTCATTACACTCGTTGCCACACTGATACCACGTTGGCGTTCAATTTCCATGAAATCGGACGTAGCATGTTTTTTGATTTTGTTACTTTTTACAGCCCCTGCCGTTTGAATGGCACCACCAAATAATAGGAATTTTTCCGTAAGGGTAGTTTTACCAGCATCCGGGTGAGAGATGATGGCAAAGGTTTTGCGTCGGTTTATTTCGTTACTGTACTTCATGTTATTAAGGGCGCAAAGATAAGGAATGGACACGAGTACAGTACTAGCTATGATGGAATTTTGTATGATTGCATCATAGAGCGCTTGAAAAGTAATTTAAGAAAAAAATGCTCATCAAATGATGAAATCTATTCGTACCCACTTCTAATAACCGTTGATATCATTTTAAATTGTTCCTGAGCAAAAAAATGGTGCAAAGAATGCGCAGGAATGATGATACCCGAGCCTAAAGGAAGATGATGAACTTTTTTATCAATGGTAATTTGTGCATTTCCATGAATGATCTGAATATAGGTATCAAATGGGCTTATTTTTTCGGCCAATTCTTCGCCTTGATACAATGACATTGCAGTAATATTTCCGGTTGTTTTTTTGATAATTGTTCTACTAACAACAGCATTGGGCATATATTCTATTATTTCAACAATAATATGTTCAGCTGCAATTTCTAAAGTACTTTGATCGGGAGAATTAAACTGTATTTTTGACTTTTGATTGGGTAAGTTAGGCATATTCAGAAGCATTTATTGTATTAAAAACATTTCAATCCAATAAATTTGAATAATGAACTGTTTAATAAAACGTCAATAATAAAAATTAAAAGAATTAATCAGAATGTAAACTATACTTATTTTATGACGCTGGCTAATTTTCTTTCCAATTCGGCACCTCTTAAATTTTTTCCAATGATGATGCCGTTTGGATCTATTAAAAAGTTTTGAGGAATACTTTGAATTTTAAATATGGCTGCTACATCATTTGCCCAACCTTTTAAATCACTTAATTGCGTCCAAGTAAGGTTATCCATTTTAATAGCATCTAACCAAGGCTCCTTGGTTTTATCCAAAGAAATACCTAGTACAGTAAAGTTTTTGTCTTTATATTGATTGTAACTGGCTACTACATTAGGATTTTCCATACGGCATGGCCTGCACCAACTTGCCCAAAAATCAATGAGTACATATTTGCCTCTGAAAGAAGAAAGTGAAACCATATTGCCGGAAGTATCTGCCTGACTAAAATCTGTCATAACCGAACCAATTGCATTCACTTTTGCTTCTTGAATTTGTTTACCCACATAATTCCCCATTGGAGAATTTTTAACATCAGGGGTTAATCCATTGTATAAATTTTCGGCATTTGCAGGGCCATCTGTAAGTTGCAAATATCGAACAATAGCTAAGGGAGATACAAATGATTGTGGATGTTGTTCAATATACGATTTGCATAAATTGATAACAGTGTTAACTGTGTTAGAATCATACGCTGCTTTATTTCCAAAAACTTGATTATAAGGTTCTAATAATTTATTGAATTGAATGTATTCGTTATGTGCTTTAGAACCGGTTACAGTAGATTGGGCTAATGTAGATTTTGTGCCGGTGATTTTAATCAAACTATTGTCTACAAATAGCATGATGTAAGGATTTTGTTTATAAAACATAATCACTTTAAAATCGGGATAAACCGCTTTGCCTTTAAAAGTAAAGCTATTGTTTTTTACGAACGATTCGGCTTCTGTTGCACTGGTAACACCGTTTAATAAAGTTACCGGTGTTCCATCTGGATAACCATTTATATTTCCTATAATTACAAATTCATCATCAGCTTTTGAATTTTGTTGAACCTGTTCTTTCTTTACTTTTGGTTTCACGATTTTCTTGCTCTTTTTTTGAGCCATTGAAAAAACAGGAATAATCAATAAAATAAGTAGCCAATTTTTCATTTGAAGTATTTGTGGTGCAATTTAGCCTAAAATTTTAAGCGGAGAAATTAGATGCGGTATAAATTAACTTTCCTTTTTTCCCAAAATAGTGTTTAAGAATGTGGCAGTACTTGCAGTAATATTGGAACTATTTGCTAATGCTTTAATATACGCAGAGCCAATTATAGCGCCATGGGTATATAAACTTGCTTTTTCGAACCCAACTTTGTCCTTTATTCCAAATCCCACCAAAATTGGATTCTTAAGTTGAAGTTGCTGAAGTTTGATGAAATAGTTTGTAGGGTCGCTAATTTTATCTGAACCTGTTGTTGAAGAAGAGGAAACGGCATAAACAAAACCTGTACTCAATGCATCAATTTTACGAATGCGTTCTTCACTTGTTTCGGGTGTAATTAAAAAGATGAAGGCTAAATTATATTGTTTAAATATGGGTTGATAGATGGTTTCAAATTCAAACAAGGGCAAATCGGGTAAAATGATTCCACTTACGCCTGCTTCAGAAGCATCTTTACAAAATTGTTCAATGCCATATTGTAAAACCGGATTAAGATAGCCCATTAAAATGATGGGTACTTTTATAAAAGCTGCATTGGTTTTAAGTTGATGGAGTAATACCGGAATGCGCATGCCATTTTGTAAGGCAATCATATTACTTTGTTGAATTACCGGACCATCGGCAAGCGGATCGCTATACGGCATTCCTATTTCAATTAAATCGGCCCCATTATCTTGTAAAGCATGAATTACTTCAATAGTGCTTTCTAATGTTGGATATCCTGCTGTACAATACACATTAAGTACAGCTTTTTTTTGATCGATAAATAATTGATCTATGGCGTTCATATAAATAGAAAACTAAGTTGATTAACAAAAAAATTAAAGATACTGCATATACGTTGCAAGATCTTTATCTCCTCTACCACTTAAACAAATCACCACAACATCATTGGGCTGTAAGGATAATTTACCTAAAACTGAAAATGCGTGGGCTGTTTCTAAAGCCGGAATAATGCCTTCTAGTTGACTCACTTCAAATGCAGCTTTTAAAGCTTCATCATCTGTTGCACTTAAAAACTTACCGCGTTTTGAAGCAAATAAATGTGCATGCAAAGGGCCTATGCCAGGATAATCTAAACCTGCAGAAATACTGTGTGGCTCAATAACCTGTCCATCTTCTGTTTGCATCAATAAACTTTTACTTCCATGCAAAATGCCCATTTTACCCAATTGAGTTGTAGCTGCACTCATGCCCGAATGAACACCATGTCCGGCTGCTTCAACAGCAATTAATTGTACTGAAGCATCATTTAAAAAATGGAAAAATGCTCCTGCGGCATTACTACCTCCACCCACACAAGCCAATACATATTGCGGCAGTTCGTTACCAGTTTGAGTTAATAATTGTGATTTAATTTCTTTACTGATTACACTTTGAAAACGTGCTACCATATCGGGATAAGGATGCGGCCCTACAACACTTCCAATGATATAATGGGTGTCGTCTGGATGGTTAATCCAATCTCGAATAGCTTCATTGGTAGCATCTTTTAATGTTCTGCTTCCACTTAAGGCAGGAACAACTTTAGCACCCAGCATTTTCATTCGGGCTACATTTGGTGCTTGTCGTTCAATATCTTTCTCGCCCATGTACACAATGCATTCTAAACCTTTTAAAGCACATACAGTTGCTGTAGCTACGCCATGTTGTCCTGCACCCGTTTCAGCAATAATTCTTTTTTTACCAAGTGCTTCGGCTAACAAAACCTGACCAATAGTATTGTTAATTTTATGCGCACCGGTATGACATAAATCTTCTCTTTTCAAATAGATTTTACCGCCATATTTTGCACTTAATCTTTCGGCTAAAAATAAAGGTGTTGGCCTGCCTACATAATCTCTTAACAAATCATCAAATTGTTTTTTGAATGATGTTGTAGAAGTGATTGCTAAATACTTTTCTTGTAATTCTTTTACATTAGGATACAGCATTTCTGGGATGAATGCACCGCCAAACTCGCCATAATAACCTTTTTCGTTTACTTCAAATGTATGTACCATATATTATTGTATAAAAGACTCATAATTTTTTTAACCGCAGAGAAGCAGAGGCGCAGAGATTTCGCAGCATGAATATATAAAACACAGCATGACTTCATTTGCTCTTTTACTCCGCGAAGAAAAAAAATATAACCGCAGAGTAGCTGAGATGCAGAGTTTCGCAGAGATATTCTTTAAAGCTCAGCGCTTCTCCTTTCCTCCGCGAAAAAAATTAAAACTCAGTGTAACTCCATTTCCTCCTTTTCTCTGCGGTAAAAAAAACAAAGTAACCGCAGAGTAGCAGAGACACAGCGTTATCTCAAAGTGAATATTTAAAACTGAGCGCATCTCCATTTACTTCTTTCCTTCGCGGTGGAATAAAATGAGAACTCAGCGTAACTCCATTTCCTCCTTTTCTCTGCGGTAAAAAAAACAGTGTAACCGCAGAGGGGCAGAGACGCAGAGGTGACGCAGAGAGAATATTTAAAACTGAGCGCATCTCCATTTACTCCTTTTCTCCGCGGTAAAAAAAACGCAGTGCGGCAAAGAAAAAAAACAAATTTTTCAATCACATTTTTACTTCAATAATTCTCTCCATAAAAACTAAATCAAGCCATCGATCAAATTTATATCCCACTTCTTTAAAGCAGGCTACTTCCTTAAATCCATATTTTTCATGCAAAGCAATACTTGTCAAATTAGTTGCATCAATTCCGGCAACAATTGCATGAATGCCTTGTTTTGAAGCCGCTTCAATTAACGGTGGTAATAATAATTTTCCAATGCCTTGTCCACGGTAATCAGGTGCAACATAAATAGAGTTTTCTACAGTAAACTTAAACCCTTCCCATGCACGAAAAGTACCATAACTGCTAAACCCAACAATGGTATCATTTTTTACTGCAACAAAAACCGGAAATTGCTTTTCTTGTTTTTCTTTAAACCATTTGTTACGCATTTCTAATGTATGGGGTTCATAATCATACACAGCTGTTGTAGTTAAAATGATATGATTATAAATCTCCAGCATTGCAGGCAAATCATTTGCTGTTGCTTGTCGGATCTCAATCATGACTACTATTTAAAATGTTGTTTCAATTGAAGTACTAAACCCATATCTTTTACGCCGGGTTCTTTTTCAAATTTGCTGTTAACATCAATGCCTAAAAAATCGGGGTGTTTAAATGCTTTTATGGCTGCAATATCATCAACGCTGATTCCTCCACTTAAAAAGAAAGGTTTTTCAATTTTTGCTTTGCTGATTTTTTTCCAATCAAATTTCTTTCCGGTTCCACCTTTGGTATCTGCGCTTTTTGTATCAAATAAATAAAAATCACATACTTCATCATAATCAATTAGCAGTTCATCGATATCAGTGGTGTTTTCATCAATACTAAAAGCTTTAATCACTTCAACTTCTTCTGATAAAGATTCGCAAATCTCTGGCGATTCGTTTCCATGCAATTGCACTACTTCCAATCCATAGTCATCAATGGCATCTAAAATATCTATCAGCGGAGCATCAACAAATACGCCTACTTTTTTTAAATCAAAATCAATTTCTTTAATCGATTCAGGATCTACCTTTCCAATTATAGAACGAGGCGAATTTTCGTAAAAAATTAATCCGGCATAATCAATGCCTAATCCATCTAATTGTTGTAATTGTTTTAATGTGGTAATTCCACAAACTTTAATATTCATACAAGGGGTTTAACTAATGTCTGATATAAATTGTTTAATTGTATTAAAATCTTTTACGCCGGGCATCAATTCAAATTTCGTATTGATGTCAACAGCAAATAATGCTTTGGCTTCGGGTAATGTAGAGAAATCTTTTAGACGTTGCACATCTGAAGGTTCAATACCGCCACTTAAAAAATAAGGTTTTCCTACTTCTACTCCGGCAAGTTTTGTTAAATCAAATTTCTTTCCTGTGCCTCCATATCCTACACCTTCTGTATCGAACATAAACATATCACAAACGTTCATGTATTCTCTGATGCGCCAAGCAATATTATCATTTTCACTTAATCGAAATGCTTTAACTACAGAAATATAATCGGCAATTTTTTCACAATATCTTGGCGATTCATCTCCATGTAATTGCACCATATGTAACCTGCATTCATCTACCATATACAACACTTCTTCTACAGATGCATTTACAAATACACCTACTTTATTGACAGTATGTTCTTTCTTAATTTGACTGGTTGTCATTTGCCGAAGTACATATCTTGGCGATTTGGGATAAAAAATTAATCCCGCAAATGTTGCTCCTATTTGGGGTAATTGTATCAATTGTTCCTCTTGTGTAATTCCACAAACTTTTACTCTCATGATAAGGCTGCTTTTAACTGTTGGGTAAATTCGGCAAAAGCAATCGCTGGATCTGCTGCTTTCATAAAATTTTCTCCAATGAGAAATCCCTTGAAACCGGCATTCCGAAAGGTACAAATTGTTTGCACATCATGGATACCACTTTCTGCAATTTTAATTTTATCTTTTGGGATATGTTCACTTAGTGCAATAGAACGATTGATATCTACTGTAAATGTTTGCAAATCGCGATTGTTAACGCCTATCAATGCAATATCATCCGTAATATGATTCAATTCTTCATCGCCATGTAATTCAAGCAATACTTCAAGTTGTAAAGATTGGGCAAATGCAGCTAATGTGGCTACTCTTTCTTTTGATAAACAAGCAGCAATCAATAATATTACATCAGCCCCCATTGCTTTGGCTTCAAGAATTTGATATTCATCAACAATAAAATCTTTTCTTAAAATGGGAATTGAATGTATTCGTGCAGCCATTACATCTTCAGCTTTTCCACCAAAAAAATGTTCATCTGTTAATATAGATAATCCACTTGCCCCTAATGTTGTATAGGCTTCCGTAACTTTTATTACATCTGCAGTATTGTTGATGATGCCTTTGGAAGGCGATTGTCGTTTAAACTCTGCTATAATGCCATTTTTCGTGTCATCCAATAAAGAGGCTTTAAGGGAAATTGTTGGGCGATTAAAGTAAACCGATTGTTCAAGTTTGGAAACAGGGACAATTGTTTTGCGTGTGGCAACCGCCTCATATTTATGCGCTATTATCGTATCTAGTATATGCATTTTTTGCCTTTACTGTTAAACATTTACGGAATTAGTTTTTTGAAAG
>JBMOEQ010000141.1:0-8485 GCA_049314655.1 Ferruginibacter sp.
ATTTTATCCCATTAAAGTTTGGATAGACAGTGCCAATACATTAGGGGAAGGCAATATCCTCAATAACTATGCTACTAGGCCGGTAATTGTGGGCAATTTCACAGTACCGGGTACCATTAATGTTAATACAACGGCTACAACAGATGGATGTAGTAAAGGCAAAGTTTTATTTAGAGGTACAGCCAATTATGATGGATTAAACTTAGCAGAAAGACCACCAGTAGAAGGCGCAACAGTTACCATCACTGTTTTGAATTACTATGGACAACCAAGGGTACTAACAGCCAATACAGATGGCCGAGGCGGATGGTATGTATATGATGATCCTTGTGCACAAGATCCAAATCCGGAAGATTGTTTAGGTTATTTATGCGGTGTCACTTACAATTACACTGTTCAAGTAACAGATTTTACCTTAACCAGTCCAGCAGTTAGCGGTACATTCAATCGTCCTTGTGTTAACTGTAATCCTGCCGGAACAATTCAACATGGAGGTAGTGTAACCGGTTGTATTTTAGAAAATCAACCCTATGTACATACCGTAACTATCATCAATTACACAGAAGACTTCAATGGTAATAAACGTTGTGCTCCTTCCGTGTATAATGACACTATAACTGTTTACAACAATGGCGTACTCGCTTATACCTACACGTTAGATTCAATTACAAGTTGTGGTACTGCAAGTTTCACCAGCAATTTTAACGACAGTTTACCTATTGGCAATGCGTACAATATTTCTTACACCCACAGTTATTACACCGCTTCAGGCGAAAGAAATGAAGTATCGGTAGTTTCACCATATCGTGTATCGCCGCCAAGCTTCGATTTGTATTTGGAAGGCGTTACTAAAACCGGACATAAATCTTTCAGTTTTGCAGATATTAATTTAGGTATTTGTGGAGCTCAACCCGGAGGCATGCATATCGTTTATTTGTATGACTCCTTACCAGGATATACCGAAAAAGTTTTAATTGATTCATTCATTGTAAATAGCATTGGCGCAACATATCCAAGCAATACCGTAATATTAAATTATAGTAATCCCAATTGGAGCGTAGGCTACCACTACCTTACCATCATCACTGATGCTACCTACTTGTATCCTGAAAGTAATGAACTCAACAATATTTTAAGGGTTGCATTTTATGTTCAAGAACCCGATTTAATTGCAAAAGGAATTAGTTTCTCTAACTCTAATGTAACTACAGGTTCGTTGATCAATTTCTTGGGTAATTTCAAAAATACCGGGGCCGAAGTAACGCAACCATTTACGTTTACATTTAGAGCTAATGGTGTTTTAGTAGGCACCCCAATAAATATTCCATCTATAAACGTTAATCAATCTATTGAAGTAGTATCAGTACCATTTACGGTTCCAACAAATCCTTGTCCGGTTGAAGTAACCACATTTGTAGATCCCACTAATGTGATTCAAGAATTCTTGGAAACCAATAATGCAGATACTGGTTATTTTGGAATCAATATTAAAGCAGGTAGATCTTGTACAGATGATGGTGAAACAATTGGAGCTGGCTTCTTCGATCCAAATGATGTGCTAGGCACTTCTGAGTGTTTTGCTTACGAAGCACCAAAAGGTAGATTAACCTATTTTGCTACAACAGTAAAAAACACAGGTACTAGAGATGCTGTAAATATTAAAGTAAGATTCACCTTAGGCGGTATTACTATTGGCAATGATGTTATTCCAAGAATAAATGCAGGACAAAAAGTAGAAAGTGGATTCTTTTACACCTTCGATACTTTGGGCCGTTTTATTGTTAGTGCATTTGCAGATTACGATAAAGTAATTTGTGAAATTAATGAAACAGATAATATCGGATTAATTCATATAGACGCGAAACCTACTTCGCCCGATTTAGAAATTTTATCACAATATATTGCACCTAGTAATTTGAATCCAGATCCGGGACAAACCATTACTGTTGTTGCATCTATTATCAATAAAGGTACATCCTTGGCAAAACCATCGACAGTAAGGTTTTGGGTAGATAATGTTCGCCTTGGTTTAGACATACCTATTGATACATTATATGCCGGAGAAGATACTACTGTTTTAGCAACAGCTACCTATTCTTCCTTAATTGTTGGACCCAAAATCATCAAAGTAAAAGCAGATGTATTTGATAAAGTGTTAGAAAAAGTAGAAGGCAATAATGAAGCTACCCGTTCAATTATTGTAGGCGGTGCACCCGATTATGCCAACAGCATACATGAAGCCATTACCATTACCCCGGCTACATTTGCAGCAGGCGATAGTGTAACCGTTAGCAATTATTTGCGCAATTATGGCGCTGTTGGTGGAGATGCATTCTTGAAATTTAGGGTTGTATTAAATGATGGTACAGATATCATCATAGATACCATTCCATTTAATTTAAATACCAACGATAGTGGTTTAGTATCCTTACGTTGGAGAATGGTGAATCAACCCGGTATGATTATTACGGAAGTGATTGATGCAAATCCGAAAGAATTCAATGAACTGAATAATTTTGATACTTTATATTTTATACCCGGACAAGCTATTCCTGTTACCTTAATCTCCTTCAATGCATTACGAAATGGAAATAATAATGTAGTAAACTGGAAAGTTGCTACCGAGTATAACCTTCACCATTATGAAGTAGAAAGGAGTTTAGATGGACGCGTATTTGAATCCATCTTTTCTACCCCTGCTCATAATAATGCCCTTGCTCAAATCTATACTTATACAGATAACAATGCTTGGTTAAGAAACAGTAACAGCATGTATTATCGTTTACGCATGGTTGATAATGATGGCCGATTTAAGTTTAGTGCAATTGTACGATTATCTAATGCTCCGTCTCAACAAATTACTTTAGCTCCAAATCCGGTTAAAACCAGTTTAAATGTTCAGATAGAAAACAATAAAGCAGGTTTATTTACCCTTCAATTATTAGATGCTGCTGCTAAACAATATCTGCAAAGCAAGCACCAATTAGCGCAAGGCAGTAATAGCATAAGTATAGATGTATCTAATCTTGCACAAGGCCTGTACATCTTAATTTTGCAAGATGCAAATGGAGAAATAGTACAAAGAAAATTTATAAAAGAATAAACTTGATTAGCCGGACACTAAATTGTGTCCGGCTTTATAAAATCATACAGCATGAAAAAACTATTGATTTGTTTTATTGTATTTATCATTGCCTATACGCCTGCACATGCACAATGCACCGCGTTTTTGGGTGGCAATAAATTGGTAATGCCTTGCTCTAACCCATTTTCACTTAATTACAATGATTTATTTAATACCAATGCAACATACCAAACAACAATTCTTCCTCCTGTAGATACAATTTTTGGTAATAACGGTGCTCCAGACACGCTCATAACCTATACGCAAAAAGTAAAAGTAGTGGCCACACAAGTTGGTACCGGTTGTGTAGACAGTGCTATTGTACGCATATTAAAAAGACGTTTTCCTTTACCCAATTTAGGTAACGATACCCTCATTCGATTAAATCATGGAGAAGGGAAAAAAGACATCACTACGGTGTATAATTTATTTGGTTATCCCAGTATTCAGTGGACAACGCCTACTCCAGAAGCTGTAGATCCGGGCTCATACAAAGTATATGTTACAACTGGAGATGGCTGCACAGATACTGCACAAATTACAGTTCAATGTCCCGGGCGACTAGATACAATCGTAAAAAAATGCGATAAATCTTTATTAGATTTAACTGTTCCTTTTAATACTCCCGGATATACAAACACTTGGGATACGCCTATTCCTACTGCTGTTGATACAGGTTTATATCGTTTAATATCCACTAAAATTGGCGTTTGTAACGACACTGTTTTTGTAAAAGTGGAAAATAATCCTAAACCCAATTTAGGTAATGATACTACGATTAAAATTTGCCCGTATAAAACGATTGACTTAACATTAGTGTATAATACATTTGGCTTAGCAACATCGTGGAATACCCCTAATTATTTAGATGCAGGTGAAGGGGTTTATCGATTAATTGTAACCAACGATTTTGGATGCAAAGACACTGCCATCATTACCATTGAACTATTACCCAAACCCAGTATTGGAATGGATAGAGATGAATATGTTTGCGAATCGGATGGACCGGCAAATTTAGAAAGTTTCTTCACCTTAAGCGGATTAACAGCAATTTGGAATACCCCAGACCCCACAGCAGTTGGACGCGGTTTATACCAAGTTATAGCAACCAATAGTGTAGGTTGTAAAGACACCGCTTTAGCGAGAATTAGTTATTACGAAAGACCCGCATTTTTAAATGATACCATTATAAAAATCTGCGATGGCAAGACTAAAAATCTTTACGAAATTTATTCAAATACAGGTATAACAATTATAGATTGGACGAGTACTACACCAACAGCAGCTACTCCTGGTACTTATATTGTAACTGTAGAAACCACAGATCATTTTTGTCAGTTTACTGCAACTGCAACAATTGTGGCCGTAGGTACATCAACCGGAAACCTGCAATGGTGTACGTTTAATCAAAGTGGCGGCGTTTTTACCACCAATAATTTTAGATCGGTAGTAGTAGATAAACAAGGCAATGTTTGGGCAGGTGCAGATTTAGGTGGCATATATAGATTTACACCTTCAGGAGATGCTTGTGGTGGTACTTGGACAAAAAACAATGATTACGGTACCGGAAACACGTATAAGGATTTACATATTTCTCCATTAGATGGCGATAATTCTATTTGGGCTGCTACTACAGGATATCAAGCACCATATAACATCATTGGAGGAGTAGATCGATTTACCAATATTACCGGTAACCCTACACATTTTGGTTCGGTAGAAGCTATTCCTTTTGGTGGATTGAGTTCGAGAAATGCCAATAGTTTAGCCCTTGCGCCTAATGGTAAAGTATATGTTGGGCTAGGACAATCGCTACAAGTAACAACCGGCACAGATACCACTTTAGAAGGGGGTGTAAGTGAATACAATATCAATAATCCTTCAAGTGCTTTTACTGTAATTCCACCAACATCTACCAATATGCCACTTTCCGACAGAAGAGTTTCTGCAGTGGGCATTCGGGATGAAGAAGTGTGGCTAGCAGTTCAATCATCTTGTAATGGCACTTGCGATAAACCGTTTATAGTTAGAAGAAATACCAATACCAATGCGTTAGAAGGCTTTATCACTCAAATCAATTCACCTTTGCCCTTTGATAATACATCTGCACTGGTACGCGCTATTTTTACCGATTCGCAAGGAAGAACATTTGTGGGATTAAACTCGGGGTTTGGATTTGGTGTAATGGAACCCAATGCGCCCAACATGACATCTAGTTGGACAATGGTAACACAAAACAATTCTCCCCTACCCAATGGCGCTTCTATTAACTTTAATGCCATTACAGAAATCAATGGCGAGATTTGGATTGGTACCAATATGGGATTATTGATTTACGATGGTATTGGCAGTTTAACCGATTGTGCATCCTATATCTTATACACTACAGCTAAAGGATTACCCTCTAATAATATTACCGATATTGCTTATGATATCAACCGACAAAATGTTTGGATAACATCAGATGCAGGCGTATCTACCTTTAGAGATGAACATTCTATTACCGGAAATATTGTAGATGTTTATTGCGGAAAATTTGGCGCCATAACACCTACCATTCAAAAGAAAGCATTGAGTGGTGTAAAAGTAAGATTGTATAATCAAGGCGGGCCATTTGATAATTTGATTGTAAACTCTACCACAACCGATGCACAAGGAAATTTTGAAATAAAACATGGCGTAAGAAGCAGAAGATATAAAGTAGAAATAGAATACACCAATTGGCAAAATAAAAAATACTTCTACGAATTTATGAATGTAGCTTATGATTCTATCATGGGTGAAATTCAAATACCCGATAGTTTAATCAACGATATTATTGCGTTTATGCCTGCTATTCAGGAAGAATCATCGCCCATTTCTGTAGCAGGTTTTATACCCGTTCCTTTTAACACTACCATGAATGCTTTTGACATTACAGGCTTTCAAGAGGCCTATAGTCAATTTAATACACCTGTAGTAAGTTTTCATAAAAAACGCGTATTGAATTTATTTGCATACTACCTTACTTTAAACAGTTTAGAAAAAGGTACAAACGCTTATGCAAAACTAACAGTAGAAAGTTGTGTAGCCTTTATGGACGGCATTGAAGCTTTGATGAAAGTTTTTGAAAGCACAAAAAAAATGCTGGAAAGATTTAAAATCAAAGGTGTAAGCTCCAGTAAAAAATTAGATGATATCCAAAAAGTGGGCATCAAAGCATTAGAAACAATTTTAGAAACAATAGTTACCGGTATTAGAACAACACATACCTTCTTATATGCTAACGGATATACAAAAGAAGCCAACTTATTTAAAAAGATGGAAAGTGCAGTAAGCTCACTTGGAAAATTATTGATTAAAATAACAGAAAATGGTGGCGTTTTGTCGGGTGGTATTGTTGCACTAAACAACGAAGCCGTTGATGTGTTAAAAAAATTCATCGGGGTAGGCTATTTTAAACTTAAAATTGATGACCTCAATGGTAGAGAATTGGGCAACAAATTTAGGTACAGCGCAATTGCTTGTAGAGATTTGTACTCAGAATTATCTTACGCCAATTTATATGCAACAGTAATTGATGCTAATCCACAAGATAATGCCGTAATAGAAAAAATAAGCCACGAATTAGATGTTACACTTGCAGAAATGGGTGCTTTAAAATCTGTTGCTAAAATTGCAGATATGGTGCAAAAAATAGCAGACGTAATTAACCTTATTAGTGTAATAGCTGTTCAGCCACAATTTTTTACAATTTCAAAAACTGTTTCAAAAATTGCCGCAGTGATTCAACCTACAGCCTATTTTTTAAGTGCTTATGTGGGTGGATTGGGAGGAGATAATGTAATAGACATTACTAAATCTGCTTACGATTTAACCAACTTATTCAGGGTGTCAAATGATAGCATTCAAAATTATATAGGCACTGCATTTCAAAACAATCTTTCACCCGAATTGATTGTAAAAAAACAACAATACAACCAAGCTTTGCTGGAATTTAAAACAGCAATAAGAGCTAATGACTCTTTACTTTTCTACAATAAGTTAGAAAATATGCAAGTAAAAGAAGCTGCATTTACAAATTTAGCCAGCACCAGCAACCAGGGTTTAATTGCGGCATCCATCAATGCAGCCGGATTCATTCCTAATTTTCATCCCAACTTTCAATACTATCAAGATCTTATTTACAATAGAAGGTTGATGCAAGAATATGCACTCAATAATTTATTGCTCACGCAAGAATTGGATACCTCTATTAGCTCCTACTTACCTGCAATGGATAGTTTGATAGACAATATCATTGTGTACAACGATTCTGTGGTACTTAAAACCACTGCTTATCAACAACAGTTTACAAATGCAAGTGTTCCGGTACCGGGCTATTTGGTAGTGGATAGCATCAAATATCAATACAACAACCAGCCCGATAGTGCAGGCATTGCCACTTTTTATTTTAAAAATTATGGCAATCAATCCATTACCAATCTAAGCGGTAAAATTATTCCTGATACATTGTTTCACCTCACTTCTACCGATTCCTTATACTTAGGTACTTTAACTCCCGGAGAAACCAAAACAATGAGTTATCAATTCATTGCGCCGGCTTTTGATACCAGTGTACTCTTTACCGTAAATATTAAAGCCGATAATGGCATATACAGTGATGCCGTAGGAAACATTTATGTAGAAACCAAACCCTTTGATGTAACTACCATTGCCAATGGTTTATGGAGCAATCCGGCAACATGGAGCAATAACCAAGTTCCTAATAAATATGCAATGGTAACCATTAAACATACCGTTGATGTAGATATAGTTGATGCCATTTGCTATTCTTTAAAAGCAATTGTGCCCGGCTTATTGCGGGTTTTAAATAATAAACATTTAAAACTTGTCAATTAATAAAAAAGCAATTAAGCAAAAAGTAGGCGTAGTACAAAAGTAAAAGCCGGATCAACTATTGACCCGGCTTTTTTTATACGAAAAATCCATTCTTCTAATTCATCTTAAATCCTGCCACTCGCACTAACGTATGCACGCAATTCATTGTTAAAGGCATCTTCTTTAATTAAATCTTCTACGTTGTGTTGCATGCGGTAACGCCAATAATGTTTGGGATTGGCGGGTACATTAATACGCTCGTCTTGAGGATTTTCTCTTCTTAAAGTTTCACTAATGCCCAATATATCTTGCATTTGGAAAATACTCCACATAGCTGGAGAATATAAATGCTGGATGAGTATTTCGCGATTGATCCAAGAACTGCAATGAAATGGTGAGCCACCATAATGTCCAAGCATTGTATTATAGAAACGCTGCGTTTTGGTCGTATCTTCTTCCCACCATCCACGAATGGTACTCATATCGTGTGTTGATGGCGTT
>JBMOEQ010000142.1:0-8416 GCA_049314655.1 Ferruginibacter sp.
TTGTTTTAAATGTTTAATCGCCGGAAATTTTTCGGCGATTTTTTTTATTTCTTTTAACAAAAAATAATTGGCCTTGCTATTGCAGTTGTCGTTTTTTCTTACAACATTTACAGTAACAATTTCTCCCCAGTAATATCGTCTTGATATTGCTGAACAACAAAATACAAAATCATATATGGACCCCGATCGTGTTCAATGTTCTGAAATCTCCAGAATGGCGATTTTGCGAACCCTACTGTTTATTACAGTTGCTGCCAGTTTTTTTTCTTGTAATCAAAATCAAAAATGGATTACTGTAGATCCTGCATTCAGTAAATATGTTGATGCATATACTACCGGTGTAGTGTCTAAAACAACTGCCATCCGTATTCAACTTGCTGCCAATGCAGGTACTACACATGCGGTAGGAGAAGTACTGAAAGAATCATTGTTTGATATTTCGCCAAGCGTAAAAGGAAAAGCCGTTTGGGTTGATGCTCGAACGATTGAGTTTAAACCCGATACTTGGTTAAAGCCCGATCAACAGTATAATGTAAAATTTAAATTGGGAAAAGTTACCGCAGTACCCGATAAATACAGCGATTTTCGGTTTAGTTTGAAAACTGTAAATCCTTCTTTTAAAGTTACTCAAGATGGATTGCGTTCTACCGAAAAAAATAAAATGCAATTAAGCGGACAAATAGAAACCGCCGATGTAGAAGTTGGGGCGTCTTTAGAAAAATTAGTATCTGCTTTGCAAGATGGCAAGCCACTCACTTTATCTTGGCAACATAATGATGCTGCCAAACTGCATGTATTTACCATCAACAATATTGCAAGAGGTACCAATGCGTCTAAAGTTCAATTGAAATGGGATGGTTCTTCCGAAGGATTTAAAACAAATGGAGCATATGACATTACAGTGCCGGCACAAGGCGATTTTACTGTATTAAATGTTCAAGCCGTAAATGATGCGCAACAATATGCATCGGTTCAATTTAGCGATCCTATTGCTGTAGGCCAAGATCTAACCGGATTAATCACCATCAGCAATCAATCCGATTTAGCTTATACCATCAATGGAAGTGAAGTAAAGGTTTTTGGTAATGGAAAATTAGATGGCAACTATACGGTAAATGTAAATGCCGGTATTAAAAATACTTGGGAGGATATTTTATATAAAGGGTTTGCGGCTAATATCATTTTCGAAAACAATATGCCTGCTGTAAAAATTCAAGGTAAAGGAAATATATTACCCAATTCGGGTCGTTTGGTTTTGCCTTTCGAATCTATCAATCTAAATGCAGTGGATATCAGCATTATTAAAGTGATGGAGAATAATGTGCCGCAGTTTCTTCAAGAAAATGATTTGGCTGGCAATACCGAATTAAGAAGAGTAGCCAAGCCCATTGTTCAAGCTACATTAAGATTAGATGACGATAAAACACTTGATCTTCATAAGAAACAAAGGTTTTCTATTGATATAGATAAGTATCTAAAAACCGAACAAGGCGCCATTTACAGAGTAACCATAGGATTTAGGCCCGGATATTCTATTTACCAATCGGTAGATACTTCGGCTACGGGTAACCGTATAGATGCAGAAGAAGAGGAAACGCCCGATTACGAAAGCTATGGCCGTTCTGGTTTAGATTCTGATGATGATTTTTGGAACAGGTACGATGCGTATTATCCTTATGGATACAATTGGGAACGTAGAGATGATCCTTCTAGTAAATCGTACTATAATAAAGATCGTTGGGCTACCAGAAATATTTTAGCCAGCAATATCGGATTAACAGCAAAACGAGGTGCCGATAATAGTTTGATGATTGCTGTTACCAATATCTTAACCACCGAACCAATGGGCGATGTAGAATTGGAATTAAGAGATTATCAACAAACCATAATCCAAAAAGTATCTAGTAATTCGGATGGATTTGCAACCCTTGATTTAAAGCGTAAACCTTATTTGCTTATTGCACGAAAGGGAAATGAAAGAGGCTATTTAAAATTAGATGATGGAAGTTCACTTGCATTAAGCAGATTTGATGTTAGTGGTGCCGAAGTGAAAAATGGTATCAAAGGATTTTTATTTGGCGAACGTGGCGTTTGGCGTCCCGGAGATTCGCTTTACCTCAATTGTATCATAGAAGATAAAGCGCATAAATTACCCGAAGATCATCCAATAGAATTTAGTTTGTTTACACCGCAAGGTCAATTGTACAAGCAAGAAGTACAACGCAATGCTACCGATGGATTTTATTTATTTAAAACAGTAACTGATGCCGGTGCACCAACAGGAAATTGGTTACTGAAAGCAAAAGTTGGCGGAGCCGTGTTTGAAAAAAGTATCAAGATAGAAACGGTAATGCCTAACCGATTAAAAATTAATATTGATTTTGGTAAAAATCCACTCTTGGGTAAAGGTGGCGGTACAGAAGGTAAACTCAATGCCAAATGGTTGTTTGGTGCACCCGGAAAAAATTTAAAAGCAAAGATTGATATTGCTTTAAATGCAAGTACAACCACTTTCACTGCTTTTAAAGATTTTGTTTTCGATAATCCAACCTCCGATTATGAAGCACAAAACAAAACCATATTTGATGGTACTTTAGATGCAGATGGCAATGCTACGATTAAACCTTCTTTTGAAACAGAGGGGGTAGCGCCAGGAAAATTATCGGCCAATATGGTGATTAAAGTTTTTGAACCCGGTGGTGCATTTAGTACTGATAATATGGTGGTGCCTTATAGTCCTTATTTAACGTATGCCGGAGTAAAACTTCCAAATGGATTACCTCCATTCGATTATTTACAAACGGGTAAAAACCAAACGGTACAAATTGTAAATGTAGACCAGCTTGGAAATTTAGTAAGTGGCACTTCTGAAGTTGAAGTACAGTATTATCGTATTCAATGGCGTTGGTGGTGGGATGATAATGGCGAGAACTTAACCAACTTTACGCAAAATGAATACAATAAACTCATTAAGAAAGAAAATATTGACTTAACTAACGGTAAAGGTCAATGGCAATTTAATACCGGTAACAGTGAGTGGGGTAGATTTTTAATCTTAGTAAAAGATTTAAAGAGTGGACATATTACCGGAAAATCTTTTTATGTAGATGATGGTAGTTGGCAAAGTAGAGGTGGAGATGAAGATCAAACAGCTGCTACAATGCTTTCGTTTACCAGCAGCAAAGAAAAATATGCTGTTGGGGAAGAAATAGCCTTATCTATTCCTAGCAGTAATACTGGAAGAATTTTAGTGAGCTTAGAAAATGGCAGTAGGGTTATTCAATCGTTTTGGAAATCGGTTACACCCGGACAAACACAAGTAAAGTTTAAGGCAACCGCAGAAATGTCGCCAAATATTTATGCAACGGTAAGTTTATTGCAACCGCATGCACAAACCATCAATGATTTGCCTATCAGGATGTATGGATCTATTCCCATATTAGTGGAAGACAAAGCAACCATTTTGCATCCTGTATTGAATATGCCGGCATCTATTCGTCCCGAACAACAGGTATCCTTTACCGTAAGTGAACAGCAAGGTAAAGCAATGACTTATTCTGTTGCGATTGTTGACGAAGGTTTATTGGATTTAACTCGATTTAAAACGCCCGATCCACACAGCGCATTTTATGCTCGCGAAGCATTAGGGGTGAAGAGTTTCGATTTGTTTGATTATGTAATTGGAGCATGGGGTGGCGATTTAGAAAGAATATTAACGATTGGTGGAGATGCCAATGCAGGACCGGTGAAACAAAAGTCGGCTAATCGTTTTAAGCCTGTAGTAAAATATCTTGGACCATTTCAATTAAAAGCAGGGCAACGTCAAACCCAAACATTTACCATGCCATCCTATATCGGTTCTGTGCGGGCAATGGTGGTTGCGGCTCATGAAGGCAGTTATGGATTTGCCGAAAAAGCTGTGCCCGTTAAAAAGCCCTTAATGTTATTGGCAACCATGCCTAGGGTTTTAGGTCCGGGTGAAACCATTCGCATGCCGGTAACGGTTTTTGCAATGGAACCGAATGTGAAAAATGTAACGGTGAGTTTGCAAGCGAATCCATATCTCGAATTAGTGGGCAGTAGCACGCAACAAGTAACTTTTGCCCAAACCGGTGAGCAGTTGGTATACTTTGATGTAAAAGTAAAACCTGCTGTAGGTATAGCTAAAGTAAAATTAGTGGCCAACTCCGGTAGCGAAAAAGCCAGTTGCGAGGTAGAGATGGATGTGCGCAATCCAAATCCGGCTATTACTTCCGTAACAGAAATTACGTTGGCGCCGGGACAAGAATGGAATACCAATGCCCTTCCTATTGGATTGGTTGCATCAAGCACAGCAATGGTTGAAATTTCTTCTATCCCAGCAATGAACTTACAGAAACGATTAGACTATTTAATTCAATATCCTCATGGTTGTATTGAGCAAACTACTTCATCAGTTTTCCCACAATTGGTATTAAAACAACTCACCGATTTGGATGATACGCGTAAAGCATTTATTGATAGAAATATCCGTGTTGCAATGGGTAAACTTCAAAATTTCCAACGTCCCGATGGAGGTTTCAGTTATTGGCCGGGAATGAATGAAAGTGATGATTGGGGAAGCAGTTATGCAGGGCATTTTCTTTTGGAAGCTACAGCTAATGGCTATCAAGTGAGCGATTTCATGTTACAGCAATGGAAAAATTATCAACGCGGTAAGGCCAATAATTGGATGCCATCCTCTACTAATTTTTATGGAGGTGATTTGTCGCAAGCCTACAGATTGTTTACACTAGCTTTAGCTAAAGTGCCCGAATTAGGCGCTATGAACAGGTTGAAAGAATTTAAGTATTTATCTCCTGAAGCTAAATGGCGATTGGCGGCTGCATATAGTTTAGCCGGACAAGACAACACCGCACAATCTTTGATAGCAGGTTTACCCACAACATTTGATAATAGAAATACTCCGGGTATTAGTTTTGGTTCGGAGTTGCGCGATCAAGCGATGGTATTAGAAGCGCTTACAATTATGAACAAACGTAATTTGGCTGCCGGATTGGTGCCTACAATTGCAGCTCGTTTATCGCAAGAAAGTTGGTACAGTACACAAACTACAGCTTATGCCTTAATTGCAATTGCGAAATATTGTGGCAAAAATCCTTCGGGTGCAAAAATTTTGGCCAACACTAAAATCGATGGGAAAGCCAATGTAATACAATCGAATGTGTATCTGCGTCAGGTGCCTATTGCATTGAAAAATGGTGGCAACAATGTTGTAGTAACCAATAAAGGCAATAATACTTTATATGTACGTTTAATTACACAAGGCCAACCTTTAGCCGGAGATAGTTTACGGGTAAATAATAACCCTGCAGTACTCAGTGTTGCAGTTAGTTATATTACTGCAAACGGAAACCCAATTGATATTGCTAAAATTCAACAGGGAACCGATTTTGTTGCCAAAGTGGTCATTCGTAATCCGGGTAAACGCGGCTATTATTCCCAGATGGCATTAACACAAATATTTCCTGGTGGATGGGAAATTTTAAATGCAAGAATGTTGGGTGGCGAAGGCGCATTTAAATCTTCGGTTTCTACCTATCAAGATATTAGAGATGATAGGGTATATACATATTATAATTTAGGGGAGAATGAAACGGCAACTTATTATATTCAATTGAATGCCGCCTATTTAGGAAGGTATTTTCTTCCCGGCACTTATAGTGAAGCCATGTACGACAATAGTATTACCGGTGGGGTTAATGGCAGATGGGTTGAAGTAGTAGCACCTTAAGTTTATACTTTCAATCAGGATCAACGTAACTGTTGGTCCTGATTTTTTCATTGATTGAGATTTCTATACAATAAATATACTGCAACATTGGAGGCATTTATAAAAGGTATATTACAGAAAATTAGAAGTTGGAGCTGGCTCAAGAAAATTACCGCTATTGTTTTGTTGGTATGTTTGGTTTGGTTTTGGTTATCGCTACCCGGTAAACTCTTTTCTGCGCCTACTTGCTATATTATTGAAGACAATAAAGGCAATTTATTAAGTGCCTCAATAGCAAAAGATGGCCAATGGCGATTTCCTGCTGCGGATAGTGTTCCGGAAAAATTTGCCGATTGTATTACTACTTTCGAAGACCGTAGATTTTATTATCATCCGGGAGTAGATCCTTTTGCTATTGTAAGAGCTATAAAATCTAATATTAAAAATAAGGCAGTTGTACAAGGCGGTAGTACAATAGATATGCAAGTAATTCGCTTATGGAAAAAAGATGACCGAAGAAGTGTTTGGAATAAATTGAAAGAAGCCATTTTAGCTGTTCGTTTAGAATGCAGTTATTCAAAAGATGAAGTGTTGGCTTTATATGCAGCAAATGCGCCTTTTGGAGGAAATGTTGTGGGCTTAGAAGCGGCTGCTTGGAGATATTATGGTAGAAGTGCCAATAAGTTAAGTTGGGGCGAAATGGCGGCATTGGCTGTATTGCCTAATGCACCTGCTTTAGTACATCCGGGTAAAAACAGGGCTACATTATTGGCAAAACGAAATCGCTTATTAGATCATTTGGTAGAAACCGGAAAGCTCAATGCGGCATCGGCTGCATTAGCAAAATTAGAACCACTTCCCGGTGCGCCTATTCCTTTACCACAATTAGCACCGCATTTATTGCAACGCTTTAAAATGGATGTGCAGAAAACGAATGGAGTATCTCGCGTAGAGACTACTATTGATATCTCTCTTCAAAAAAATGTATCGGCAATCATTCAACAGCATCATCAAATTTTAAAAGGAAATGGCATCAATAACGCATGTGCATTGGTGTTAGATGTAGAATCCGGAGCGGCATTGGCTTATGTAGGTAATATAACAGATGCAAATAACAAAGATTTTGAAGCCGATGTAGATATTATTGCAGCACCTCGAAGCCCGGGTAGTGCATTAAAACCAATATTGTATGCTGCTGCATTAAGTGATGGCTTAATTTTACCTCAGGCTTTAGTGCCCGATATTCCTACACAAATTGGTAATTATGCTCCACAGAATTTTGATTTGGGTTATGATGGAGCTGTGCCTGCTGCAACTGCATTAGCAAGAAGTTTAAATATTCCGGCAGTAAAAATTTTACAACAATATAAATACCAACGATTATACGAAACATTAAAGCAATGTGGTATTACAACTTTAAATAGAACGGCAGATACGTATGGGTTGAGTTTAATTTTAGGTGGATGCGAAGTGTCGATGTGGGATTTGGCCGGAGTGTATGCATCAATGGCACGTATGCTCAATCATCAAACTGCATTGAAAGGAAAAATGCTTGCAACTGATTTTCATGCCCCTATTTATGAGGCACATCAAAAGCCGGCAATTTCTATAACAGGCAATCTTCCAATCGATCCTACTTCGATATGGTTTTCATTTAAAGCCATGCAAGAAGTGATGCGGCCTGGCGAGGAGGGTTTATGGCAACAATTTAGTTCGGCACAACAAATAGCTTGGAAAACGGGTACCAGCTTTGGTTTCAGAGATGGATGGGCTATTGGTGTATCTCCAAAATATGTTGTTGCCGTTTGGACGGGTAATGCAGATGGAGAAGGGCGACCCGGATTAATTGGGGTTCAAACAGCAGCACCAATTCTTTTTGATATTTTTCGTGTATTGCCTACTGTTGGGTCTTTTAATCAACCGCTTTATAATTTTTCATATGTGCCAGTATGTAGCGCATCAGGATTTAGAGCAGGTGTTGATTGCCCCAAGTCCGACACTTTATTTATGCCTCCTGCTGCAGGTAAATCGCCTGTATGTCCTTACCATAAAATGATCAATTTAGATGCAACTGGAATGTTTAGAGTGAATGACAGATGCGAAAGTCCGATGCAAATGCAACGAAAAAGTTGGTTTGTATTAACCCCTGCAATGGAATATTATTATAAAAAACGCAATGCCGATTATTTGCCTTTGCCACCTTTTAGAGCAGATTGTATACCAACGGAAGCTGAAGCCGGTAAAGCCATGGAGATTATTTATCCTCAACCCGAAGCACGTATTTACATTCCACTTGAAGTTACAGGCCAAAAAGGAAGAACAATCTTTACGGCAACACATCGTAGATCAACTGCAAAATTATTTTGGAGCATAGATGATCAATTTGTGGGTAGTACGGAAGGCGTTCATCAATTGGCATTAAACCCGGCACCTGGTCCGCATGTATTAACTATTGTGGATGATAATGGAGTTGCTGTTGTTCGTCATTTTGTAATCTTGGAGAAAGAAAAATAAATAAGCTTATTAAATGTTGAATATCGGCAACTGAATAAGTTTATAAAGTTGGTAGGTTTATATAGAATGTACACTAAACTCTAAACCTCTAAACTTCTAAACTAATTTCACGCAAAGCTGCAAAGAGATTTAAGGCGCAAATTTTTCATC
>JBMOEQ010000143.1:0-8363 GCA_049314655.1 Ferruginibacter sp.
GCCTTGTATTATCACTGTTTGGTTAACAAATGCAGAACTGTTGCCATTGCCTTGTACCATGGATATTGAAGTAGCAGAGTAGTCATCATTTACAATGGTTCCCAATCCCTGGTTGTCGGTAACAGTAGCCCCAATTACATTACTCAGGTTAACAAAAAAACGCTCGCTGCCTTCAATAGCAGCATCCCCGTTTACATTAACGGTAAAAGTATAACTACTGCTACCGGCAGGTATACTTTGCGTACTGAGCGATTTAGTAACATAGTCGTTGTTGGCAACGGTAGCTGTATTATTTGCAGTAGCGATATCAAAAATTACTCCACCATCAGGTGCCGGAGCCGAAAGGCTAACCGTAAAGTTGAATAGGGTAGTGCCACTATTACCTTCGGCTATGGAAACATCATTGATAGAAATATTAATGACAGCACAAGGGCTCACTATTGTATTTTTATTTCTTGGAGCAGGAGCCAATAATTCAAAATCACCGGCATTGTTTTCGGTATCTCTACAACCCCCATTTTTACGTGTAAGGCTCATTGTAAGTCCGGGTGCCAATGCGCCCGATGTTTCGCTACAATTAGGTGAGCCATATCCAATAAAATCAATCTTTAGCATGGTGTTTGGACAGCCGCTAGAGAGCGCAGTTGTGGTATTCACCAAAGCAACTCTTCCCCCTGTTTCATTCATGTTAATATTACCGGTGGCATCGGGGGTTGGCAAGGCATTGGTGCCATTTGCACTAAAAAATTCACTGATTAAAAAATATTGCCCGGGCTGCAAAGTGAAATTAGGAAGGGGCGTTACCTCCCATGCTGAACCTGTACGCTGTGCGCACTGAACCGAGAATCCATTTAAATTTACTGGGGAGCTGGTAGGGTTAAATATTTCAACAAAATCATTCTGGTATACAGAGCATCCCGGTGTAGCACATCCAGCGCCTGCATAAACTTGGCTGATAACCAGATGGTTTGGCTGGGCTGCTACATCGCAAGGGCCTCCCCAGCCATTAAAAAGTAAAACGACAAACATCCAAAAGAAATATTTTCTCATAGTGTAGGCTTCCCTTATTTAGTTGTTAAAGTAAGAAAATCTTGTAAAAACTCTACCATCAAATTGGCTTAATCCTAATAAAATTGTGCCAAACCACAAATTACCGTTTTTATTTTTTAGAACATACAGTTACAGAATTGACGTTGATTTTGGGATGGATGCGAGGGAGGACGTTTAATGAAGCATTGGGCTATTGAGCGTTAACTCAAACAAAGTTTTGAAAAATAATTTTGAAATTAAACGTAGTGAAACTTGCGGAGCGGTTAAGCCGGTGATTGAAGTAGAGTAGAAGTCTTATGCCGATGTAACCTTGTGAAGCACCATGTGCGTAAAACCGTTATTGTACACAACATTATTTCGCTTAAAATTATGCGATGTTCAATTTTGTTTTGAAAGCTCAACTTTGAAATTCACTTTAGCATTGAGGGCATTGAAAACTTTGATTACTGTGTCAAACCGAGCATTTGTGAAGTTGTTTTCAAGTTTTGAAATTTGTGCTTTTTGAACACCTACCATTTGACCAAGTTGTTCTTGTGTCAAATTTTGATGCGTTCTTGCTTCTTTTATAGCACTGCCCAATAACTCCAATTTTAATTCATACTCGAAAGCATCACGTCTTTTTGTACCAACCTTGCCAACGTGTTTATCAATCATTGTGTTGAGTGAAACAGTTTTTAATTTTTTTGTTGACATTGTCTATTTGTTTTTTTTGTGCAAAATATTGTTCTCTAATCCTTTCAGCTTTTTCAAGATCGCTAGTTGGTGTTTTGCCTGTCTTTTTAATAAGTCCGTGAGTTGATATAACTAAAGTCTGTTGTCCTTGCGATTTGTCCCAAAAGGCAAAAATTCTAAATTGAGTCTTATTATAAAGTGTTCTGAATTCCCAAATGTTGTCATTGTCTATTTGTTTTTTTTGTGCAAAATATTGTTCTCTAATCCTTTCAGCTTTTTCAAGATCGCTAGTTGGTGTTTTGCCTGTCTTTTTAATAAGTCCGTGAGTTGATATAACTAAAGTCTGTTGTCCTTGCGATTTGTCCCAAAAGGCAAAAATTCTAAATTGAGTCTTATTATAAAGTGTTCTGAATTCCCAAATGTTGTCATTGAGTTTTTTGAATAGTTCAGGGTCGTTTTGTAAGCTGTGCCTTTCTAATATTGTAGTAGATTTTCTGTTGAGACTTTTGGTCTAAACTGTCCATAAACTCAAAGCTTAGGGAAGAAATTCAACGCTGAATTTTTCGGTCACTCGCTTTTTAGACAAAAGTGCAAGTTTCCTATTAAAGAAACAATTTAAATTTTTTTAGGAAGCCTAAATTGTAGCGTACAACCTTCTCAGGCCTGTCGCATGTTTGGAATTTTTTTTCACTGAATTTAATTGCGAAGCCTGAATTTTAAGTTACTAAAATTTTTCTTCTGAAGAGAAAACCCAAATGGCGGCAGACCTATGTTAAGCACAGTTATTGTTTTACTATTTCAACTCGCCTGTTTTTAGCTCTTCCTGATTCTGAATTATTATCGGCAATCGGTTTTGTTTGCCCCCAACCTTTAGATTTTAAACGATTTGTTGGAATTCCTTTTGATAGCAATGCATTCATTACTGATTTTGCTCTGGATTCGGAAAGGGTTTGATTGGATGGAGCTGTGCCCAAATTGTCAGTGTGTCCTTCTATGCTGATATTTAATTGGGGGTTTTGTTTTAACATTTCAACTATTTGATCAATAATTGGGGTAGATTCTACTTTAATTATAGATTTCCCCGTTTCAAAGTTGATGTATAATGAAATAAAACCATCCTTAAGAATAGACTCAAACATTTCGCTGGCAGCCACTTCCTGTTTCATTACTTCAATTTCAAGTACATTTAATCCATAAGCTTCTACTTCAATTCCATTGCCAGCAAAACTCGTTAATTGAATCCAATATTCTTTTTCTTTGGTTGAAAGATAGAATGTAGCCTCAATGTCACCTTCTGAACCATTTGTGTTTTTAAAAACCATTCGGCCGCCATTTTTAACTACTGCATTTTCATAATTTTTTACGATTTGCAAGGGGCTCTTCATTTTTACACCTGCATCTAAATTATATCTGTAGTAATAGAAAAAACGATTGCCCTCTTTTGCTTCTGTTTTACTTTTGCTTGTGCGAAGCTGAAGTTCATTATAGTTTTCATTGCAATCTGAGATATAAAAATTCTCAAGTCTTGTAAGTAGTTGATGATCTTTGCAGCCATCTGCATCATTTTGGGCATTGGTGAAATTCACCATTACTACGGCAAGTAAAATTGTAAATAAAGTCTTTTTCATTTTAACCTCCATTTTTTATAATTAATTAATTCAATCGTTTTATTCAACTGTATTTCCATATTCCAAAAAAGTTGAATTTGTAAACAGCATCAGCAATTTTTTGAATGATGAAGCTGTACTGTTTCCGGTTGTATTTTATCGCTAAACACTATTTTTAATAATATTTTCGTTGGTTAGTTATTAATTTCCCTTCTTCACTAGTTCGGCAATTTTGTTCCAAGCAAACTGGTTAACTAAAAGCTGGCTATAGAAAGGATGCCCATTGTTTTTGTAAAATTCTTCCAGTTGAACTTCGTTCATTTTAGGGTAATAAAATGTCATAAACTGAATGTCGGAAGTTGGCCGGGTGCGATCCCAATAATCAGCGTTGAAACGCATTAATGGCATACCCTCTTTTCTTCCATTAATACGAAAAACAACATTTGATTCGTGCCCAATGAACGCTTGTGCATCTAGTTCTTCCGGTGGTATGTTGGCAATTTCTTTTTTCAGTTCTTCGAAAAGCATAAGGTCGATTTCTACTTTTTTGAAAAGGGCGTAATATTCGATATACAAAGCAGCCAACTCTTTTACCGTAACCGGAAGCCAATATGGCTGCTTTTCGGGGTCGTAAATAATAACATCGTGAGGGTATGCGTCTTCTGATTCGCGATAAAGATCAATGCCTTGTGCAATTTGTCTTACAAATTCAAATGCCGGAAAAATTCCATTCATTTTTACAGCAGCAGCATTAATGGCTTTTTCGAGTGCAGGGTCATCCTTTGTTTCGTTGGACAAGGCAACTTTTCTACTACTTGCATGACCAGTTTCGGTATTATTAACATTAAAACTGTAGTGAGGTGGCTCTATGGTCCATTTACCGCCATTGCTATAAAACAATTGAAAACTGAAGTGCAACTCATCTCTCAGTCCATAATTGCATTTATCAATCTTGTAATATTTGTCAAATTGCCCATAAGTAGTGGCTTGCATGTCGTACCCTTTTGGAGCTGTTAACATGGGTACATTTTGATGAAACCATTCAGCCAGTGATGCCATGTTTTTTTTGTAAGCCTGATATTCGGTTTCGTTGCTTGTAATGTTATTTAAATAACTCCATTTGCCTGGTTTTTCGGGAAGAAAATCAGAGGGGTTTTGTGCACTTAATAGGTTGCACAGAAAAATAAACAATGTAACTGGCAAAGCAAAATGTTTATTCATATTCTATGGCATCTTTATAATTGTGAAAGCGTTCCCCAGCGAGGAGCTGGTTGGGGATTTTTTCACTAAAATGAATTGCGAATCCTGCACATAAAGTTAATGAAAAATTTCTTGCGATGCGAGAAACAAAAAGGCGCCAAACCTGTGTTATAAATTCGCTATTTTTTCAATCGCTTCCAATCTCTGTCGTACAATATTTTTAATTTGTTTTTAAAGTCTGTCGAAAATATTTCTTTTGGTTCTGTGCCTTTATCGATGTCAACTTCAAAGGTTGTTACTTCATCTTTTTCATCAAATTTGTTATTGTTATCGCTGTCTTTTTTAACAGTCATTAAAACTTTGTTTACTGATTTTATGAACTGCCAATTTTGTAGGTCATAATTTGCTGGTGAAATTTGTCTAAAGTTATTTCCTTCCTTGTCTGTCACAAACAAATAATTAGGGTCGTCGTAAGTTAGCTTTTTGTCTTTATTAAAATCATCGGTAGTTATGTCGTAAAAAATGTGTTTACTTGTTTGGGTTATGTCAACATTGTCGTTGCTGCTATATTTAAAGTCATAGTTTCTTATGAACATTTTCCTTTCGCTCAACAAGTGATATTCATTGGTTGTGCTGTTTAAAAAAATGATATTCCAAAAGCTATTGTTGGGCATTGATTTGTATGATAAACTGCTTCCATCTCTATCAGACTCACCCATTGAAAGCGGAAACATCAGGATGCCGGAACTGTCAATTTCGGAAAAGCTATTTGTCTGAATGTTTAAATTATTTTTCGGGTCGTTTACAATGGCAAGTGAGTCAACCAAAGTGCTGTCAGCATTTACTTGTTTTTGTTGTTCTTGCTTGCTTTGGCCACAAGAAATCAAAAATAAAATTGTTGATATAAAGATGAGGTGTTGAAGCATAGAAGTTTTTATAGTGGGGTGTCACGTTCAGTTATTTGCGAAGGCTTGGGATTAGAATTTCGTCAGCCCACAACTGAAGTTGAATAAAAACGATTACTTGAAGTTAAAACATAAAGTTGAAAGTTGATAGTTAAGTCCCTGTATTTTCGCTATATCATATTGAACAAGCCTCCTGTTATTTTATAAATCACGTTTCTTTTCAACAGTACAGGAAATAAAAAACTTCCAATTACCATTAATCTATCTTATACACACTACTCATTTTCTTCCCCATTTTATAAACACTAACTCCGGTTATATATACATTGCTGCCTTTGGAATCGAATTGTTTTTCGCCTTTTACAACCAGTTTTACTTGGTGCTTGCCGGGTTTTAGGCCAATAACATGCCATAAAGAAATATTCGTGTGCTCTTGATTGTTATAATAGAAATAGGTGTTTATTGTTCTAGAAAATTTGCCGTCAATATATACATCTGCTTTGCCGCCATCTTTTACCCAATTGCCATTGATGGATATTCCGGTGCCATCAAAATCAATGGTTATTGCATCGCCTTTAGTGGCACTAAATTTTGCTTGCTTATTGGGTTCATTGTTTTGCATGCCCAATGTATGTGTTGCCCAATTGCCATTGAATTGCCAATTGTTGTTGTCAAAAATGGATACCTTTTTATCGAGGATCATGTTTGGAAAGGCTACTTCAAATTTTGCAGGAAGCGGATTTTCTTTTTGAATGATAAATTGATCGCCAATGATTTTACCGCCATGTTGTTTTATCATTTCAGTGGCATAATAATAAGTGCGATCAACGGCTTTATTAAAAGAATAATTGGTCTTGATAAATAATGAATCTCCGGTGGCTTCAATGCCTGCTTTTATGTTTTCGGGCAATTGTTGGTATCCTTTAATAACACCCAATACGGCCATTGCACTACTGGGATTACAATCGGCATCTTGTCCGCAACGGGTGCTTATTTCTAGTGTTTTGTTGATGTCGCCATCGCCATATAATAAACCCATTACAATATAGGCGCCATTTAATTTGGCATCAATATTAAAATCACTTCCTGCCTCACAAAAATGATCGTAACCCCATTTTGCTTGCAAGGGCTTCCAAGCTGAACGCCAATTATTGGGATACTTTTTGTGCAAGGCAATTACATCCTGTACAATTTTTGCATAATCGCTTTTTGCCGGAATAGATTGTAATGCTTTATTAATAAGTGTAGGAATATCATTTTCAAAAAAAGCATGACTATTTAAGGCAGCAAGAAATACACCGCCATAAACACCATCGCCATAATTCATGATATGTCCTATTTTATCGGCCATACGCATGGCTGTATTGGGCATACCCGGACACATAAATCCCAAATAATCGGCTTCTATCTGAAAGTCGATATCATCGGCATGGGTATTGTATTGCGGATTGCCGGATGCAGGCGGATAAATATTATCGTAATAATTTTTTCTGGCTTGAACATTGGCATGCCATAACATATAGCCGGCTTTGGCAAACATTTCTTGAAATTTTACAGCAGGGGCGTTGATGCCATATTCATCCATCGTCATCATAAACGTAAGCTGTACATAAATATCATCTTGCCATAAACTTCCGGGAATGTCTTTGGGAGTCCAATAAATTGAATCTTCATAGGTTTTGCCTAATGCTCTAAATTCTACCGGAGCACCATAGGTTACACCAATCATCTTGCCTGCCCATCCTCCGGCAATTTTATCTCTTAACTGTGCTTTACTGATACTAAGTTTTTGTTGGGCATTCATTTGAATGCATAAACAAAATAACATGCCAATGGCGAGTGTGGTATATTTCATATGGAGTTCATTATGTTGTAATAAATGTAACTACATTTCTTTTGAATGTTGTTGAATAGGGATTTTTTTCTTCATTAATTTGAGGTGAACCATCTCTAGAAATTAAAAAAATCCACCCCTATAGCAGTGGACCGAGTTTGATGTGTTACCTAATATATAGGAGCAATCTAAACTTAGGGAAAATATGCAAGAAATATTTAATAAAAATATATCATAATATGTTCATAATCAACCTACAAAGATCGTTTTTAAGGTGTATTCAAAACCATGTTATCAATCATGTAAAAGGATAACTTTCTTCATGTTTAAACAACTTGCCTGAAAATAATTTTGCAAAAAAATACTACATTATGAGAAAAGTTATGATTGCAGCATTAATGCTGTGTAGCGTTTTATCTGTAAACGCACAAAAAAAAGGATTACAGGGCACATGGTTTGTAACTTCACAAGTAGGTTATCAACAAACTAAAACCGGAAATGTAAAGCATACCAATTTTACTGCATTGCCTATTATAGGTAATTTTGTTAAACCTACTGTTGCTATTGGTGCAGCATTAGGCGTAGTAAATATTAAAGCAGAATCTGGATCTACTGTAGATGCAAATTCAAGTTTATTGGTAGTTCAACCATTAGTTAGAAAATATTGGAATGTAAATGGTGGATTATTTTTCTTTGGTCAATTAGCTGCGCCAATCATCAGCGGTAAAGAAAAAGAAAGCGAATTAAAAGTGAGCCAATTTGGTTTAGCTGCTTCTGGTGGTTTTGATATGGTTTTAGGAAAACATTTCACTGTTGAGTTTTCTTACAACTTAGCAAATCTATCTGTAACTACTTTAACTCCAAAAACAGGCGACAAAACAACCATCACAGATTTTTCTTTAGCGCATATGGCTAATGTAGAACCTGCTTACAATGGTGCATTAGGTGGTAGCAATCCTACTTTAACTGCTCCACTTGCATTTGGTTTTAAATTCTTGTTTTAATTGTTAGATTGATAATAATTAGAAAAGCTACTCTATTGTGAGTAGCTTTTTTTTATGCAGTATGTTTTACTAAATAAAATGGAATCTATAA
>JBMOEQ010000144.1:0-8268 GCA_049314655.1 Ferruginibacter sp.
AAGTAACTCCTTATTGGAAGCGATGGTATTTGCGCATCGTGCATTTTTACATGCAGCAAATGAAATTAAAAATAATGTAGAGCGCACTGTTATTGATGAAAAAATTATTCCGGCTTGGAAATCGGATGGCACAACGGCACCAAAAGAAATGATCTTAATTACGCAAAGTGTAAAGGAATTGAAATTATTAATGAGCGATTATGTGGGTATTGTGCGCAATAACGAACGTTTACGCAGGGCTATGAAAAGATTAGATTTGTTGTACGAAGAAACGGAAGCCTTATACGAAAGAACAGCTGTATCGCCACAACTCTGCGAATTGCGCAACATGATTACTGCCGCATACTTAATTGTGAAATGTGCCGAATTTAGAAAAGAAAGTAGAGGCTTACACTATAATACCGATTACTTGGAGAAAAATGAACGTGCTCAAAATATCGTTCTTTAATGTAAAATGTTGCTTAAAATAGATGTAGTATGTATTACCTGATTTACGGCTTTTTATATCTCTTATCCTTACTGCCTTTTCCAATTATTTATGGAATTGGATCGGGTGTTTATATCTTATTGTATTATGTTTTTGGATATCGACGAGAGGTTGTAATGCAAAATTTATTCATTGCTTTTCCTGAAAAATCTGAAGCAGAAAGATTACGTATTGCCAAACAGTTTTATAAAAGTTTTATAGACACGTTTATTGAAACCATTAAAGTGATTTCAATGTCGGATAAAGAATTTGATAAAAGAACGGTAGGTGATTTTGATCAAGTAAATGCATTGATTGCTCAAGGAAGAAACATACAAGTGATGGGTGGGCATCAATTCAATTGGGAATTTGCAAACCTTGTTTTTGCAAAAAGATTGAATGTGTTGAATATTGGTGTTTATGGTGCTATTGGTAATAAAACCATGGAGCGTGTTTTTTTGAAGATTCGGTCTAAATACGGAACCTTATTGGTATCTACAGCCGAATTTAAATTGCGTACTAAAGAACTAACTGCCAATCCTTATGCAATGTATTTGGTTGCCGATCAAAATCCATTACCACAAAATGGGTATTGGATGTACTATTTTAGTAAGCCGGTGCCGTTTATCATGGGGCCACATAAGGCTGCTGTAAAAACAAATTCGGTAATTGTGTTTTCTAGTTTTTATAAAGTAAAGCGTGGGCATTATAGTTTTAATATTGATCAAATCATTGAACAGCCTACGCAATATAAACCCGAAGCCATTGCTTTAATGTATCGCAATTATTTAGAATCGGTTATTCGCAAACAGCCCGAAAATTATCTTTGGAGCCATCGCCGTTGGAGATATGATTATTCAGTTGCTTATCAACAAAATTGGATTGATACAAAGCCTGCTCCCATAGTTAATTAACTACGCTACTTTCTTTAACAACCGGAATTTTCTTTTCTTCTTTTATTTTGCTCCAACCACCTACTACATTTCTTAAATTATGTATGCCTTCTTTTTTTAAAAGAGAAACTGCAATTATACTTCTATATCCTCCGGCACAATGCACATAAAGATTTTGACTGTCTTCAAAATTGGCTAAGGCCAAAACATCATTCATTTCATTTAATGGTAAGTTGAGGGCGTCTTTTACATGGCCTTCACCAAACTCTGCAGGTTGGCGAACATCCACTACTAATAAATTAGGATCGTGTGGTAAATCCATGGCCAATTCATCTGCTTCAACATTGATGATTAAATCAATGGGTTCTCCGGCATTTTGCCAAGCGTTAAATCCACCATCCAAATAACCCATGATTTTTGAAAACCCAACCCTACTTAATCGAATAATGCTTTCTTCTTCTTTGCCGGTTTCAGTTACCAAAAGAATAGATTGTTTAAACGATAGTAACGAACCTGCCCATTCGGCAAATCGCCCTTCTAAACCTATAAAAATACTTCCTGGAACAAATCCATCCGTAAATTGATCGCCATGTCTAGTATCTACAATGTGGGCATCTGCTTCAACAGCACTTTTAAAAGCTTCTATAGATAAAGCTTTCAAGCCGGCAGATTTAATGGAATCAATACTCTCGTAACCATCTTTATTAATCTTTGCATTGATGGCAAAATAGCGAGGTGCTTCTGCCAATCCATCCGTAACCACTTTTATAAAAGCTTCTTTTGAAGTTTGTTGTAAGGCGTAGTTCTGTTGCTTCTCTTCTCCAATTGTGCTATACGTATTTGGACCTAAATTTTTTCCACAACTACTGCCTGCTCCATGTGCCGGGTAAACAATAATATCATCTGCAAGCGGCATTATTTTATTTTGTAGAGAATCAAATAATATACCGGCAAGCTCTTCCTTGCTTAAGTCGCCAGAACTTAAATCGGGGCGGCCTACATCACCAACAAAAAGTGTATCTCCGGTAAATAGCGCATGGTCTTTTCCTGAAGCATCTTTTAATAAATAACAACTGCTTTCTAATGTATGTCCGGGTGTATGCAGTACCGTTATGGAAATATTTCCAATCTTAAATATTTCTCCATCTTTAGCAAGATGTATTTGATAGCGTGTACTTGTTTGCGGACCAAAAACAATTGGTGCTCCGGTTGCTTTACTAAGATCGATATGCCCACTTACAAAATCGGCATGAAAATGTGTTTCAAAAATATAGGTGATGCGTGCGTTTCTTTTTGCAGCAAGTTGAATGTAATCGTCAATATCTCTTAATGGATCAATGATAGCGGCTTCGCCATTCGATTCAATGTAATAAGCCGCTTCACTAAGGCATTTGGTATAGAGTTGTTCAATATACATAGATCAGTATTTTGTTTTGTACATATAACCCAATTGTTTAAATTTTGTTGGGCTTGAGTTTAAAAAAGTAAAATAAAAATGCGGATGTAAATATACATCCGCATCTGTAAAAAAAATGTCTAAAATCAGGCTACTAAATCTGTAACGATTTTATTTATCTCTTCAATCCTTTGATGATTGACGATGTAATAAATATACTTTCCATCTCTTTCTGTGAGTACAATTCCCGCTTTTCTTAAGATGGCAAGGTGTTGAGAGGCAACAGATTGTTCTAATCTTAGCTTTACATAAATTTCGGTAACTGTAATTCTTTTTTCGTCGTTAATCAGTTTCAGCAATTGCTGTCTTAGTTTGTGATTCAAAGCTCTTAATGTAAGGGCTGCTTTCTTTACATTGTAGTAATCGATTTTTAGTCCTGTAAGCGGCTCTGAATGCTGGAGTCTTACCGGTATTTCCGGAGTTGCTGTGTCATTGCTCATAGTTATTAAATTTAATTTGTGCTTGTAACAAAGGTACAAGAACTATCATATAATAGAAATAACATATTAATAAAATGACTTAGAAGGGTACTGAAAAACCGTATTAGATTATTGATTTTTATTATTGAAAAATGCTTTAATGTAAAACGGATGCGCTTCAGCAATGTTGGAAAAGTTGCCGGCTTGAATTTTTTTGAAGGATAACACATTCATTGACTGTGCGTTATTATTTATTGGAGCAAATAATGCATGTGGATCTTTACATTGATCAGCCCATTTTGTGCTACCGTTTCCGGTAAAAAGGATAGTGTTGGATAAAAGTTCTGTTCGAAACGATGTTGAGGATAATTTTAAATCGGTTGGGGCTATAATGACTTCTAAATGTTGATTATATAAAGCACAAAAAACTTCATCGCGTCGAGCATCTATCATCGGACAAATAAGGGTTGCATTATCCAACTCATTTTTTAGAAAAACTTCTATAGCAGTTATTGCCATTATTTCTAATGTATCTATGAGCAATAATGGTTTTTGCAAAGCGTAAGCAAAGCCTTTTGCCGCTGCCATGCCTACCCTTAATCCGGTATAAGATCCCGGGCCTGCTGATACCGCAATGGCATCAATTTGCTGTAATGTAATCTGCGCATTTACAAGTATATTTTTTATAGCTTGATGTAAAAAATGGGCATGATCTTTTTGAGCCAAATTTTCGGCTTGTGCTATTATTTCCCCATCTTTTGAAATGGATACAATAGCGGTTTCTAAAGCTGTATCGATATTTAGTATGATGCTCATAATTGCGCTTCGGCTATTAACAAGGGTGCAGGTTGATAACGTGGATCTGTTGTTTTTAAAATATTGAGCAATTGATAAATTTGATGTATCCCAATTTTTGCACACCATTCAAATGGCCCAAAAGGATAATTGGTGCCCAGTTTCAAAGCAGTATCAATTTCTTGTTTACTACTAACGTTTTCGCCTAATGCAAAATAGGCTTCATTTATGATCATTGAAATTACTCTTGCATTGATGAATCCAGGTTCGTCGGGTACAGCTATGGGAGTTTTATGCATTGATTGTAGTATTGCATTTACTTCAGGAGTAATTGTGCCGGCAATTTCCCAAACTGCACCTGCTAAAAATCCACTCCATCCATTGATTCGAAGTATATTTTTAGATGGATGTATTTCTTGTAAAGTAGGTACAACCGAATGCACTAAAATGGGTTTATTAATGTCATTAAAAGGAAAGCCAGTAAAATCTTGTAGCAAAAAATAAGCATCAGCAGTTGGAAGTGCAGTAAAGTTAGATGCGTTGATGCGCAAACAATTGAAAGTTACTATACTACTTTCTAGCTCTTTCCATTGTTGTTCTGAAGCATGTACTGCAATTGTCATGTATTTCTTTTTGCAAAAATAGGTGCATTAGAAAAGATATATTTGTATTCTTAAAAAAATCTTATGAGCAAGCAAATTATCAATACCTCAAATGCACCTGCACCCATTGGTCCATACAATCAATCGGTGAAAGTGGGTAATATTTTATTCGTATCCGGACAAGTGGCCCTGCATCCCGAAACAGGTGCATTTCTTAATGCCAACATTACAGAAGAAACCAATCAAGTATTGCAAAATTTAAAAGCCATTTTAACTGCAGCCGGAATGGATTTTTCTAATGTAGTTAAAACAACCATTTTTTTAAGTGATATGGCATTGTTTGCAACCGTAAATGAAATTTATGCCGGTTATTTTGAAAGTGATTTTCCTGCACGAGAAACAGTAGCTGTTAAAGGATTGCCCAAAAATGCCAATGTTGAAATTAGTGTAATTGCAGCCGAATAGTACATTATAAATCTCTGAGGTAATGTACTTCGCAATTCATCACTGGACGTTCTTTTAGCGGTACTAAAACGATGATGTTATTTTTTATCGTTTCACCATTGCGAAAGATATAGCCAATTTTTTCATCGTTACTTACTTCTTTGCCATTTTCGGTTTTGAAAATAGTAACATTGAATTCTCGAACTTGTACAATACCTTTTTTTGCAGTTAATCTTTTACCATTGGCATTATCGCAAGTAAACGTAACCAAGTTGTTTTCATCGGCATCCGAACGATTACGATTCATCGCATATAACTTTGTGCAGCCGCTTTTATTGGTGGCATATAGGGTTATTTCGTATCTACTATACGTTTCGCCTTTAGATGATTTTTCTTGCTCATTTTTTATGAGGTAGCCATATTCTATCCCATTGTCTATAACGGGTGTTTTTTCTTGCAAATTTAAAAATTGAGCATAGCCGGTGGTGGCGCAGATGGTGAAAAGAAGCATCAATAAACTAATTCGTAGTTTCATAAAAAAGCGGGTTAATTTTGAATGACTAAAATAAAGGTTTTTAATTGTACAAAAAATGACTGTTGTTTTACCTACCATAATAATTACCGCTCCAGCACACCCATATTTGGCTACAACCTTACGCCATAAAGGGTATCATGTTATTGAGGCGCCGGAAATTACTTATGCCCAATTGTTGGAAAGTATTGATGCCATAGAAGGATTAGTGGTTACAACAAGAATTAGAGTAGATAGCGCCATGTTAGATAAGGCCTCCAAACTAAAATGGATTGGCAGACTAGGCAGTGGCATGGAATTGATAGATACCCAATATGCCGAATCGAAGGGAATTCGTTGTGTAAGTACTCCGGAAGGCAATAGAAACGCCGTTGCGGAGCATGTATTGGCCTTATTATTGGGTTTGATGAATAATATCTATACCAGTTTTAACGAAGTAAAAGCCGGAAAGTGGATTAGAGATGCCAACAGGGGTACAGAACTTTCGGGAAAAACCGTAGGTATTATTGGATATGGAAATACTGGATCGGCGGTAGCCAAATTATTGGCATCTTTTGATGTAAATGTTTTGGCATATGATAAGTACAAATTTGGATTTGGAAAGGATCATGTTGAAGCCGCTTCTTTAGACACAATTTGCGAGCGGGCTGATATTATTACCTTTCATTTGCCTTTAAATGAAAGCACACAGTATTTTGCCAATGCCGCTTTTTTCAATGCTTTACAGCGTAAGCCAATATTTATAAATGCCAGCAGGGGCGGAATTACCGATACAAATGCTTTATTGTCTGCATTAGAATCAGGGAAAATTAGTGCCGCCGCATTAGATGTATTGGAAAATGAAAAATTGTCTTCTTATACTGTCGAAGATAACAAGTTATTGCAAAGCCTACTTCAACATCCAAAAGTGATTATTACACCTCATATAGCAGGATATAGTCATGAATCTTTACTAAAAATGAGCACCGTTTTATTGGAAAAACTCGGAATCTGATAATTTATTATATTTGCATTACTACAACGCCTTAGGCTTTCCTGGGGCGTTGTATTTTTTTATTCATTACGATAAACATTTTGCTATGAGTGGAACCAATTATGTTACAAAGGATACTTTCGAAAAGATGAAAGCAGAACTTCAGCACATGAAAGGCGTTGAACGTCCGGCTGCAAGTAGGGCTATTGCTGAAGCTAGAGAAAAAGGGGATTTAAAAGAAAATGCAGAATATGATGCAGCTAAAGAAGCACAAGGCATGTTAGAAGCCAAAATTAAATATCTGGAAGGTGTAATTGCTACTGCCCGAATTTTAGACGAATCGAATATTGATACCGGAAAAGTGTCTATTCTTACTAAAGTAACCTTAACCAATTTAATTACTAAAAAACAGGTTACCTATCAAATCGTTTCTGAAAAAGAAGCCGATTTAAAATTGGGAAAAATATCTGTTACTTCTCCAATTGGAAAAGGCTTGTTGGGAAAAGTAATTGGTGATGTTACCGATGTTCAAGTGCCCGCAGGTACATTGAAGTTTAAAATTGAAGACATTACAGTTTAATATTTTTTTCGATTTTTTTATAAAGCCCATTCGAAGTAGAATGGGCTTTTTGTTTGTACATTTAAATAAAAAAAGCATGACTATATTTTCGAAAATCATTCACGGAGAAATTCCCTCTTATAAAATTGCGGAGAACGAAAATTTTTATGCCTTCCTTGATATTTTTCCATTAGTAGAAGGGCATGTATTAGTTGTTCCTAAAGTAGAAACCGATCATTTTTTTGATTTATCTGATGATTATCTTTCGGGCATCATGGTTTTTGCTAAACCAATTGCACAAGCCATTGAAAAAGTATTTGCTTGTAACCGTTGTGGTATAAGTGTGGTAGGATTAGAAGTACCGCATGCACATGTACATGTTATTCCAATCAATAGGGCAGATGATATGAATTTTGCTAACCCTAAACTGAAATTAACACCGGAGGACTTTAAAGCAATACAAGAAAAAATTATTGCAGCCTTATAAGTGTAAAACTTATTTTATTAGTCGATTGGGATTTTGCTTTAAAAATACATCCCATCCACTTTTGTTTTTAGTTGTTTTAATAGCGGCTGTTTTTTTGTTTGTTTCGGCGATTGGCATTTTGCCTTGAAAATGATGACAAACGGCTACGGCTAAAGCATCGGAAGCATCTAAATATTTAGGATCATCTTCAAAACTCAATAACCGTTGGAGCATTTTTAATACCTGTTCTTTATCGGCATTGCCATTACCCGTTACCGATTGCTTTACTTTTTTGGGCGAATATTCAGTTACCGGTAAACCATGCCGCATAGCTGCTGCAATAGCAACTCCTTGAGCCCTGCCTAATTTTAGCATACTCTGTACATTCTTGCCAAAAAAAGGCGCTTCAATGGCAAAAACATCGGGTTTGTACTTGATGATTAAACCGCTTACGGTGTTATAAATAAGTTGCAGTTTTTTATAGCCATCCGAAATTTTTCCAGGCTTTAATACATCCATTTCCAGCAATTTCATAGTATTGCCGCTTACTTTAATTAGTCCATATCCCATAACCACAGTTCCGGGATCGATGCCCAAAATAATCGTTGATGGTAAGTTTGTTTTTTTTACAGCCATGGTAGATAAACTAATAAGACCAATATA
>JBMOEQ010000145.1:0-8212 GCA_049314655.1 Ferruginibacter sp.
TTATTTCTTTGTATTGGGGTAGTTTAATGATTGGTCGTTGGACGGGTGCTGTAGGTGCATTTGATGTAAGCAAGGGCGCTAAACAAGTATTGAATTTCTTAATGCCTTATATCGCATTCGGTATCTTCTTATTGGTAAACAAAATTGCTCAACACGATATTACACCGTTTTATGTATATGCCCTTATCATTGCCGTGATGATTGCTTGCGATATAATGAGTAAGGGAAGTCCGGTAAGAATGTTGCTCATATTTGCAACAATGGGTATTGTAGCATTAGTTACTGGTATGCTCACTACAGGCATGACAAGTGTGTATGCATTCATTAGTGTTGGTTTATTCTGCAGTACATTATGGCCTTGTATTTTCACCGTTGCGGTTGCCGGATTGGGTAAAAATACCAATCAAGGAAGTAGTTTGTTGATTATGATGATTATGGGAGGCGGTATTGTAAGTTGGTTACAAGGTGTTGTATCGGATAGTATTGGAATTCAATATAGTTATGTAATAGGCGTTGTTTGTTTTGCTTATTTAATATTTTACGCAATACGTGCAAAATCAGTTTTAAAAGATCAAGGAATTGATTTTGATCAGTTATCTAGCGGTGGCGGTCACTAACTTTGCATTATTAAAAAACCTTATTTAAGTGCTATGGAAAAGAAATTTGCAATTGGTATAGATGTTGGCGGTACCACTACTAAGTTTGGAGTTGTAACCAAAGACGGACAAATTCTTGAACAAGATCGTATTGCCAGTAATGAACATGAAAATGTAGAGGACTTCATTGAAAGTTTGTTTTTAAAAATAGACCCCATGATTAAACGTGCCGGAGGGTACGATCAATTTGTTGGTATTGGCATGGGAGCTCCCAATGGCAATTTTTATTCGGGTACTATTGAATATGCTCCAAATCTTAAATGGAAAGGCATTATACCTATTGCCCATTTGATGTATAAAAAATTCAATCTTTCTACCAAACTAACCAATGATGCTAATGCAGCTGCAGTTGGAGAGATGATATACGGTTGTGCAAAAAACATGAAACATTTCATAACCATAACTCTGGGTACCGGCGTAGGAAGTGGAATTGTTATTGATGGTAAGATTTTATTAGGACATGATGGATTTGCCGGAGAATTAGGTCATACCATAATTCGTCCGGGTGGTCGTAAACATAAATCAACAGGCATGCGTGGTAGCTTAGAAGCTTATGCCTCTGCAACCGGCGTAAGAGAAACTGCTATTGAACTCCTTACCCAACATCCCGAAGATGAAAGTCTATTACGCAATTACAGCATCAATGAATTAACCAGCGAAAGTGTGTATGAGTGTGCGATGCAAGGCGATAATATTGCCAACCATATTTTTGAATTTACCGGACAAATATTAGGCGAATCATTAGCCAATTTTGTTATGTTTTCTTCTCCTGAAGCCATTGTATTATTTGGCGGATTAACCAAATCGGGCAACCTATTATTAAATCCTACTCGTAAGCACATGGAAGCCAATTTGCTCCCTATTTTCAAGAACAAAGTAAAATTATTGTTCAGCGAATTGAAAGAAGCGGATGCGGCTATATTGGGGGCTAGTGCGCTGGTGTGGGACTTATAGAAGTTTAGAAGTTTAGAGTTTAGAGTTTAGGGGTTGAACAGTTGTTGAACGGTAGATGAACTATTGTTTAACAGTCGTTAAATTCATTCTCCGAGCTTGATTTTTCCATATAAAATTCAACATTTAACATCTAACATTTGTCTTTGAACCTTTGCACCTTTGCGTGAAATAGTTTAGGGGTTGAACAGTTGTTGAACGGTAGATGAACTATTGTTTAACAGTCGCTAAATTCATTCTCCGAGATTGATTTTTCCATTTAAATTTCAACATTTAACATCCAACATTTGTCTTTACGCCTTTGCTGCTTGCGTGAAAATAGTTTAGAAGATTAGGGTTTAGTGGTTGAGCTGTAGATGAACAATGGGTTAACGGTGGATGAAATTCCCATTTCGAGATCAAATTCACAAAGGTTCGTGGAGACACAAACCATTACTCAGAGATTGAAAAGAGTTGAACGATTCATGAACGATGGTATATATTTTTTATGAATAGGCTTGAGCATTGGATATTTTATAAAAAAAACTGCAATCAACATAAAGTCAATTGCAGTTTGAAGCGGTTAGTTTAAGTATTATTGGTTATGTACCAATACATTAATGGTTGATGTAGTTTTATCAGGAGCTGTAATTTCTAATTGATACGTACCATTCGATAAAGCAACAGCTGGTTTTATCACTTCAATTGCTGTACCTCCGGAATGGGTAAATTGTTTAGAAGAAACAATTTGTCCTAATGCATTGGTAAGTTTCGCAACATATACCCCTGCTTGCATTTGTTTCAATTGTACTCCAATTTGTCCGTCTGTTACCGGATTTGGATAAACCACAATGCCTTTATCTAATCCTGCAATATTTACTTTCACAATACGGCTATACGTAGAAGTACCCGAAGCATTGTAACTGCGAATTCTATAATAGTTATCACCAGTAAATGGCTGTACATCTAACCAATTATACGTATACGTAGCTAAGTTATTGGCAACAGCTGTTGTAGTATTTACTTTAATGAAATTTCTACCATCTGCCGATTTTTCTATTTCATACTTTGTGATATTGATTTCATTTTCTACAGTCCACTCTACAGCAATATCCCTTTGTTGTTTATACGCTTTTAACTTACTAATGGTTACTGGAACAGGTGCACCACCAATGGTTTTAAATACCAAACGGAAACGGTTAGCTGAATAACTGCCTGCTGTTGAAGTTACCGTAAAATCAATACGAGTAGTATCTTGTAATGCAACAGGTGTACTGATATTTAAGAATCTGTCTTCTAAATAAGCTTCTGTACCAGGTGCTAACCCTAAATCATTCATAGAAATTTCGAGTTTGTAGGTCTTTGCTTTCATGCCCGAAATATTATAGAACACCGTATCTTTTAATCCTAATGGTTGACGTCTTTCTATCACCAAAATTTGTGTATCCTTTTGTATAGAAATGTTTTCATTAAAATTGGTCAACTTAATCATATCCTCTCCATCTACTAAATTACTATAAGCCTGATTGAATGTAATTAAAGTTCCATCATTTAAAGAAGTGGTACCATCGCTATTGTATGCATACAATGAAGTACGCAATTCTTTACCACCTCTAAATGGTGTAAGATTGCTTCCCGAAACTTTATGTGTTTCTTTAAATCTTACAACACCTGTATAATTAACTATAAATGCCGAACCCGATTGAATATCGCCGGTATTATTAATAGAACCCACTACACTGCGATCGTAATTGCCATTACCTGAATTATAGGTCAAGGCCACCCATCCACCTACACCATTTGATCCGGTTAAACTAGGATCCCATTGATAAAATGCATCCGGCAATCCGGCACTAACGTTAGCGGCTAACGTAGCTACTTTATGATAGTTGATTGAAGATGGATAAGGATTTGGAACTACATTAAATCCTGCATAACCGCCACTTGCAGTAAATGAACTTGGACTAGCAGGATTTGGTGTAATGTTGATATTACCGGAAACTCTTAATATTGTAGGATTGGGTGTTGCATAAGCCCCAGCAGCTAAATTAATAGATCGATCGCCTCTTACAAAAACCATATAACCTGGTTGATCGGTGATAACCCCTTGGTTTAATCCGGGTGTTGTGCCATTAGTGGCAGAAGGCACCCCTCTCCAACCTAAATTGGTCATATAAAATAAAGAAGAATTGTTATTGATACCTTGGTCGTAACCGGGTTGGTTTGGTCCGTAAGTAACATACATGCCATAAGTAGGTTGAGGATCTACAGCTACAGAAGGAACCGTTGTTCTTCCACCCTCTTGCCATGATGCACTGATGGTTGGAGCACCGGTAGTTTGAACCGGAGCTGTAAGTAAACGCCATGATCTTCGTGCAGGAATATATCTTTCAATAATAACTTTTCCATTTAAGGTATTGCCCGAGCGTACATCATTATTGGTAACATCGGCAATACGTGCTGTACCGGTTGCGGTAGACACTAAAGTGAGTAAGTTATTGGTATTAAATGTTGCGTTACTTAAATTTCCAAAAGACAATGCTTCAACAATTTTTAACGTATCACCGGCGGCCGATAAGGTAACATCCGGATTGCTTAAAACAAGGGTGCCTAATTTTTTTGTATTAAAATTATTACCTGCAAAGGTTTGAGGCGAAGCTCCAATCATTTCAATGGTACCTGCGGCTGCAGAAATTGCATTAGTACTACTAATTGCTCCTGCTACTTGTAAGGTTGCTCCACTTGAAATATTTAATTGTCCAGTTCCGGTAAAACTGATATTATTTACCGCATAAGTACCGGAAGCAATTGTTGGATTATTTGATGAGGTAGGTATAACAACATTTGTAGATGAAGTAGGTACACCACCACACCAGTTACTGCTATTCGTCCAATCGTTGGTGATACCTAACCAAGTACCATTTGCATTCACCGTTACGGCTACTGACGCTCCGGATGCAACAGTTGCTGTTCCACAAGTAGCTCCTTCTGCTCTTAAATAATAGGTAGTAGTGCCAACTGCTTGTGTTATGGTTAGTGCAGCATCGGCGGCAGTACTAGTACCAACCAAAGTTGTAAATGCTGCATTAGAATACCAGCGCCAAGTAGCCCCTTGTCCTAATACCCCACCCGTTTGCGTTAAACTCACATTACCTGCACTGCTGCACGTATTTAATGGATTAACCCCATTGGCTAAAACTGCAGTAGGCGCAACAGAATTGGGCTGAATGGTGAGTACAACTGGTACTCGAGTACTTTCACAAGTACCATTATTATTGGCCAAATAGAAAGTATATGCACCTGCTGTTGCAGTATTGGCTACACCTGAACCTAAAACACCAACCGGATTAAATACTGCACCTGTTCCAATGGCTGTTCCTCCTGTAGATGCGGTATACCATTTATAATTGGTATTAGGCGGACCAGTTAATACATTTCCTGCTCCTGTAAAATCCCAGGTATAACTTAAGGTTACTAAACTACTATAGGTACTCGTTACTAGAATATAAGTTGTACCCTGAGTTAAAGTAGCAGTTATACGAGAACCTAAAGTACAGTTTGAACCATTACCATCATCATTGGCAATCATAAAATTGGTTGCAGGCGATGCAGGGTTAAAACTATTTACATATAAGGAAGCATGGGTATCGGTAAATGTTCCAAATCCACAGGCATTAAAAGTATAACTACCGGTGGTGGATACTTGTAATGTTAAAGTATGATAATAAACGTTATTGCCTGCAGAGTAGGTTCCTAAAGTTCCAACTCCAGTACCTATACTTCTTATATAGGTTGGATCGGAAGTAGTTAATGTACCACTTAATGTACTAATACTGGTTAAACCACTGCCTTGTAAACCAGATCCACCGGGGATAGTACCATTTTGACAAACCGAATAACCCGTTCCTGTGAAAGAATTAGGTGTTGGATTAACCGTAATGGCTACAGTTGCCGAATTTACACAACCCGAAATAGTGTTGCTTGCATTTAAGGTATAGGTGGTATTATCTGTTGAATTAAAAGTAACAGTAGATCCTGAAGGCGTACCCGCTAAGGTAATATCACCAGACGGCGTCCAATCATAAACATCATAATTACCTATTGTACCTGCAGTAACGTTTACAGAAGTGCTAGAACCACTACAAATTGATGCTGATGTAGCACTTAACGCTAATGCCGGTGGTGCGGTGTAAGTAACCACTGCTGGTAATCTAGGACTAGCACAAGTAGGATTAAACGTTATCGACATATTAGGTCGTCTGTTTGAATAAGAATAGTCTGTAGCGGTAATGTTTAAAATATCATCAATTGTATTATAATCCTTTCTTGCTACAATGGTGCTTAAAAATCCTGGGTTAGAATAATACATAGTAACATAGGTACTTGAACTTCCTAAATTATCATTACTATAAGCCGTTTGAATTACAATATTACTTGTACCATCCCATGTAAACGGCACATCAAAAGGATGGGTAACATTTACTGGACCAGAAGTTGGCAATGTAATATCTCGCTGCGATAATACATTGGTTAATCCGGTTTCAAATGAAGAGGCATTTAATGTAGTATTAGTGGTTGCCTTCATCTCTATCCTAAAATCTTGCAATACTGGATTAGATGCTAAGGTAGACCCCATGGCCACTAATGTAAAGGTTAATGAAGTAATATTACCTGCTGTTACACCTGCTGCAGTAAGCTCACTTGCCCTAATCATCATTTGATGCTTAGTTCCACCATACCAGTTATTATAAGGCGATGGATAATCTGTTGATGAATAATTGTTGATGGTATTTACATTGGTAGCTGTACCAAATGTTGCAGATGCAGACGTACCATTGATTACTTCGGCAGCAGCATAATAAGTTGTAGATCCTGTAACATATGGACTAAACGTTGTACCTGTACCCAATACTGAACCACCGGAACTTGAAGCATACCAATTGATGATAGCACCGGGTGTAGATGTTGAAGCGGATAAACTTACTTCTCCTGGTCCGCATTTTGATGCGCCGGTTGCACTGGTAAGTACCGGATTAACCAATTGAGCGGTTAATACATTGGTAAACTCATCAGTACCACTACAACTTACTTTAGCTCTATAATGTGTAGTAGTAGTAATGGCAGATGGTGCTGTATAGGTTGTAGAATTGATGGTTCCAACATCAGTCCATGGACCACTATCACTTATGGTAGAAGATTGCCATTGAATATCGCCACCAGCATTTCCTGAAATAGTGAAGCCAGGTATACCACCGGTAACACAATACAATAATGAACCCGATGTTAAACTAATTGAGCCGGCTGTTAATGCAGCTGTTGTTCTGCTGGTTGTGGCTTCGTCATTTGAAACATCAATATCATTGCCTATTCCATCGCCTGATGTGTAAGCCCTTAAAGTATAGGTTCCTAAAGCAGATAAATCTACTGTTCCTAAAGTAACATTAGCTGTTCCACTGGCTGCAATGCCTCCGGTATAACTAGTAGATAAGGTACTTGTTCCGGCACCAGTCAATTGAAAAGTAATATTAATTGGCGTTCCGGCAGGTACAGCAATGGCACGGTAATTCGTAATTGTTACAGTTACATTTTGAATACCGCTAACACAATTAGATGTTCCGGGAGAAACAAATGCACTTACACCCACATCATAGCGTGTAGCCACCGCAGTAAACGTCCCTTCATCGGCACCTATATCGGTTCCAGTTGGCGGTGTTGCAGTACCACTTCTTGCATCATTATCTACATCATTAATTATAGTTGCAATACCAATACCATTTGATTCGGCCAAGGTTGCAGCCGCCGCATTGATATGCAAATTTACCGCACTGCTGTTACCGGTAGGATTTATAAACTGAGGATAAGCACTGAAAGAATTATTATCTAAACTTTTTGCTGTTCGCCAAGCACTCAATGAATTATAATCGGTAACGCTGTTTTCAGAAATCATAATTTTTCCTAAACCGGTTGCTAATAATATATTATAATCCGATACTAATGAAGAGGCTGTACTCACTAAATAATACGCATAATGCTTAGGGGTAGATGCCGAAGCATTAGAACGGGCATTCCAAAAAATATTGTTGGTAAAAGTTCTACCCGATGATGTACCTGCACTTAAAAATGCATAAGAAGCATTTCCGGTTGCAACCCCTGTTCCCCCAATATATACACTATTATAATGATAGTTGGCTATTGCATTTGCTACATCGTAAATTCCAATGATTAAATATCCGGTACTGATGCTTGCACCCGAAGCATTGATTCCCAAACGAATCATATTATTTCTAACCGAAGCGCGGGTATTGGCATTAATTAAAATTCCGTAGATAGAACCCGATGTACTGCTTGTACTTAATGAAATAGAATGAATGGTGTTTCTTTCTACAAAGTTGTTTCCAGTGAAGGTTGGTCCGGAGTAATAAATACCAATTGCCGGCACACCAGCAGTTGTTGCAATACTATTTAAATTATATACAGTATTTGCCGAAACAATTTGGTTGTTAGAAACGGCATTGGCACTGATACCCATCACTACGTAATTGGTAGTACTGGTAGATGCTGAAGAAAAATTGTAAATCAAATTACCGGTTGTGTTGTAAACCGATCCACTGCCTTCTGTTCTAATA
>JBMOEQ010000146.1:0-8136 GCA_049314655.1 Ferruginibacter sp.
TCGGTTAAATTATATTTTACATGTGCATAGGCTTGAGCTAAATTGGTATTACTGTTATAATCCCATATTTGTTTGTAGGGCTGGTTGATATTGTCTTTGGTTTTATAAAACAAATCCAATCCAATTACTTCATCTTGTATGCCTGCTTTAAAGAAAAGTCTTGAATTAATTTTTGAATGATAGGTGCTGCTGAAATTAAAACTTGTTTTAGCAACATTACTTACCTCTTTAATAAAATCAGTTGTAGTTAATCTGTCGGTTGCATATCCGGTTTGGTCGGTATTTGAGTAGTTAATGCCAATGGTAGAACTAATGAAAGATTTTTTATTGATCTGCTTGAAATGATTTAAACCTAAAATACCAATCTTGCTGGCAAAGTCAACTTCATTGCCGTTTCCATATAATGTATTGCTATTTCCTCCACTGATTTTTATTGTACTGGTTGCTAGTATACCAAACATAGAAAACCTACCCAATTTACTGGTACCGCTATTTAATTTAAATGACAAATCTTGATAAGAAGGTGTTGCAGTTGTGCCAATATTAACGCCTAATTTTTGTGCAACTCCGGCTAATGCATACCGATAGCCAATCAAATACGACGCATCACTTTTTTTACTGAAAGGCCCTTCGGTAGTTGCTTCTAAACCGGTAATAACGCCAACTTGAACCGTGGTTTCTCTTTTTTTATTATTGCCATTCCTAAATCCCAAATCAAAAACGCCGGCTGTTGCATTGCCGTACTCTGCCGGAAAAGCAGATGTAAAAAAATCCGAACTTTTAAGAAGATTCGTATTTAATGCACTCACTGCGCCCCCCGTTGTACCTACAGCTGCAAAGTGATTGGGATTGGTAACGTTCATTCCATCTATACGCCACAAAACACCAACAGGCGAATTGCCTCGAATAACCAAATCGTTTCTGCTATCGTCCGGTGTACTTACGCCTGCAAAATTAGCTGCCAATCTTGCCGGATCGCTTCTTCCGCCTGCATATCGATTCACTTCTTCCATTGAAAAAGTCCTAGCACTTACACTTGCTAATTTATTGATGGAACTCCCTTTATTGTTGGCTTTAATTACAACTTCAGCTAACTTATTAAATGTTTCCTCCATAGCAATATCCATAATCAATTCTTTGCCGGAAGTAACCACAACATTGGGAATTGTAATGCTTTTATAACCTGTGTAAGCAATATTTATTTCGTACCTGTCTGGTGGTAGATTTGAAATGGTATATTTTCCAAGACTATCTGTATTGGTTCCTTTTTGTAAGGATATTATTTGTACAGTTGCCCCAATTAAAGGAGTTTGAGAAAGTTTATCAATCACAACGCCACGAATATTTTGTGTATTGTTTTGGGCAAATGTCGAACTGGCAATAAAAAGCGAAACAATAAATAAACACTTTCCCATCTTTTTTATACAATTGATTTAAAGCGTAAGCTATCTATTGTATGCGTTGATGGTAATTGAAAAATAGTTGAGTTGTAGAATTTAAAGGTTAAGTTGTTTTATTCAATGATTATATCATTGCATAAAACTAGCATTGCCAAAAGTGTTTAAATTAAAACATTCAAAAATTACTTCATTGGTTGCACGGTAAACGTTTTATGATTAGGCCCAATTCCTTTTAGAGTAAGTTTTTTCCAATGTTTGGGTAATGTTGATTTTATTTGAGTAATGCCATCAGGCGTTATGTCTAATCCGCCAAATCCATTTAATACTGATTGAATGATACCACCAGCGCCGGTAGCAAAATATGGATTGGTTCCACCTTTAGTTTCGGCAATAACATTAAAAGGCGGATTTAAATTGGGCACATAAGCATCTTTGAAAAAATGATAGGCTTTATCTGCATCACCTAATCGAGCATAAAGAATGGTAAAGATGGCTTGTGTCATTGCTGGTGTTCCTTCATTGGGCACTTTTACGGAATAGTAATCCAAGTCTTTTTTAATTTGTTTGGGATCAATGATTTCTTTTAGCGGAAAGGCCAACAAATTTACATCGGTTTGTTTGATGCCTTCTCCTTTATATGTTGCATGTTCTTGTGTAACACCATCAGTAAATTTTAAAATAGGAATGTTTGCAGCCACCAACATCCAATCGGCATCAGCCGTTTCGCCAACAATTTTTGCAGCCGCAGTTGCGTATTGCAAATTGGCTTTTGCTGCCGCATTGGTAAAAGCATTATTGTCTACATTTTCGGCCCACTCATCTGCCGCTACCACATTAGTAATATCAAAATGTCCAACACCATTTCTTTCAACCCGGCTTGCCCAAAAATCGGCCGTACTTTTTAAGATTGGCCAGCCTTTTGTTTTCAACCAATCTTTATCTTGTGTAACGCAATAATAATTCCAAGCGGCAATACCCACACATGCGGTAATATGATGTTCAAACGGACCACTCAATGCCCATACCGGCGTTTCTTCTACGCCCGATGCTGCACTCTCCCATGGAAACATTGCACCTTTATATCCTTTACCGAATGCATTTCTTTTGGCAGCCTCTAATCGTTCAAATCTATACTCCACCAAACCTTTTGCCATTTCGGGATGCAATTGTAATATGGCCGGAAACATCCATAATTCAGTATCCCAAAAAACATGTCCGTTATATCCCAAGCCACTTAAACCCATTGGCGATGGACTATATGAAGCGCCTTCTCTAACAAATGAATATAAATGATACAACATGCTATGTACATCTTGTTGGCTTTGATCATCGCCTTCAATAACGATATCGCTTTCCCATAATGTAGCCCATGCTGCTTTATGCATACCAATCAACTTGTCTCTTCCTTGCAATTTTGCAAAAATGGTTAAACGTTCGGCTTCATTTAAAGGATCTTCGTGATGTGCAGAGGTAATGGTAGATCCAACAATGGAATAATGATAGGTTTCATTGGCTTTTATGGTTTTATTAAATCGCATGAGGTGCACATTGTTGTCCCACATTTCATGTATCACCCGTGGTTCTTGCTTATGCGGTTCGCTGAATATAAATGCATTGGAAGCACACATCAGTAATTTACCTGTTGGACTTTTAGCTGTACTGGTAAGCAATTGAATGGTGGTATGCGGCCTGTCTAATTCATTGTAATAATTTTGAACATCCTTTAAAAGATCCGGTGCTTCCATGATGCTGGCACTATTTAATTCAAAATTCTTTTTGGCGCTGATGCTGATATCCATCAATACCGAATAAGGCAATTGTCGTAATGCATAATAAGTATAAGTAACGGTAGCTATATCCTTATAATCAAATGTGGTAGAAAAACTGGCCGATTGCATATCTAAAGTTTGGCGCACATTGCTCACTTCATTATTCGATAATCTACGCCCATCTATGTACATATACATGTTGAGCAGATTAAAACTTTTGATGAAATTGCTCACGCGACCTCTTCCATATAAATCATAAGCACCAGCTAATACAACATCTTTAACCGAACATACATCGGGACTACTTACAATTCCTACCATACCATTGGCAACCGTAACCCCATAATAATTTTTTGTATCAAAATTAGCTGCAGTGATTTTCCAAGGATCTTGAGCTTTGGAAAAAAGAATAGATAATATCAAGCAGAAAGCAATCGTTATACGCTTCATTTGGAGCAATTTATAAAGTGAACAAAATAGCCTTACAAAGGATATTCAATAAGCTCAATTTAAGTAAAAGAAAAATAAGTTGTTGCTTCATTTGAAGTACTTTTGGTTTAGTTTATAAAAGCTATTAATTTTTCACTCCTACTTTCTATAGTCTTTTATATAATTTGACCATTCAATTCATATAAAATGAAGACACTGCTTTCCTTAGTAACAGCTTCGATAACCTTTCTATCAATTAATGCGCAACAACCGGCTACCCCAGATAAAGTATACGGACAATTATTTATTGATGTACAATTAGGCGGTGTATTTCCCGATGGTAAAACTTTTGTGGATTGTACACCCAAAAGAAAGATCATAGACATCATGTATGATTATGGTTTAGCCAAATCGCCTCAATTGGATTTGAAAAAATTTGTGGCAGATAATTTCCATATTCCGGCAAATACGGTTGTTACTAATACCATTAAATATGTTGATGCTGCAACGCATATACAATCGTTATGGAAAGATTTAAAACGTGCTGCCGACAATAGCGTTAGCGGCTCTTCCTTATTGCCTTTACCCAATGCCTATATTGTACCCGGTGGTAGATTTAGAGAAATATACTATTGGGATAGTTATTTCACCCTATTGGGTTTAAAAGAAAGTGGCGAAACGGTTATGATAGAAAATATGATTAAGAATTTTGCTTTCTTAATTGATCAATACGGACATATACCCAATGGCAATAGATCTTATTATTTAAGTAGAAGTCAGCCGCCATTTTTTAGTTTAATGGTAGATCTATTAGCCACCATCAAAGGCGATAAAGTGTACATTACATATTTGCCGCAATTAGAAAAAGAATACAATTATTGGATGGATAAAACAACTGCAACAAAGCATGTAGTGAAAATGCCCAATGGAACTAATTTAAATAGATATTACGATAGAGATGCTATTCCACGCCAAGAAAGTTACAAAGCAGATATCGAATTAAGTGATGCAAGAGTGCAGGAATTAGCCATGCGTATTAGAGTAGGTTCTCCCGAAGCCTTGAAAAAAATATTAGATGAAGAAAGGGCAAAAGTGTGCAGAGATTTAAGATCGGGTGCCGAAAGCGGATGGGATTTCAGCAGCAGGTGGTTTGCCGATGAGCAACAAATCAATACCATTCAAACCACACAATATATTCCGGTAGATTTAAATTGCTTATTGTATCAATTAGAAAACTGTATTGCAAAAGCCAAAGCATTAGCCAAACAAAAAACTGGCAGCAATACATTTAAACAACTTGCTGCTAAAAGAAAAGCTGCGATTTTAAAATACTGTTGGAATGCATCCTCCGCTTGTTTTTACGATTATAATTTAGTTACACAAACACAAAGCACCAGTTTAACTGCGGCCGCCTTTTTCCCTTTATTTGTAAACATAGCTTCTGCAGCACAAGCAAAAGGCGTAATTACTATAGCCCAAAAAAATCTATTTAAACCAGGCGGTGTTGTAACCACTACTAAAACAACAGGCCAGCAATGGGATGCACCCAATGGTTGGGCACCACTGCAATGGATAACCGTAAAAGGTTTACTCAATTATAAGTTTGATGTTGTAGCAAAAGATATGGCCGGCAGATGGATTAAACTCAACGACAAAGTGTATCAATCTACCGGCAAAATGATGGAAAAATACAATGTTGAAGATTTAAGTAAAGAAGCCGGTGGCGGAGAATATCCTACGCAAGATGGCTTTGGTTGGACGAATGGTGTTTATCTTGCTTTTAAAGCTTTACTTTCCAAAAAATAAACCGTTTTCTTTTTCCACCGCAAAGGTTTGCAGCAACTACAGCAAATTGATTTTATTAAATATAGAATTATACAATAGTTGTACTTATTCTACAATGAATATATCCAACACTAACAAGTAATTTCTTGCCCAATCAGGTGTTAAAATTTTACTAACAGCATCATTTTGGCATATCATTTGGCTGAGTTTACTTGAACAACTCTACCTAAAATCTTTATATGCGAACCATCATCATCGGCCTGTTTTTATTACAGGCCACTCAGGTAGTTAGTGCCCAAAACGAATTGCCCTTTAAACCCAAATTTAGCTTAGGTACAAGAGTAACCTACAGTCCTATCAAAGCAATCAACTATATGGGCAATGGATTGGGCGGACAAATTCGGTTTCAACCCATCGCCCGCCTGAATACCGAATGGTACCTCGATTACATGATTAGTTCAACTGCACTAACTGCAAAAAAATCTACTTATATCGGGTGGTCATTACTGTTGTACAGCAAAAATAATTACAATTTTAGTAGGGCCATTCAACCTTTTCTATCGATAGGACATTGCTTCGACAGAACTTTAGTATACGAAAAAGCTAATCCCAATAATAGAGCCACCCGTGTTACTATGGCTACCCATGCAGGCGCAGGAGCACACTTCAACATCTTTCCACGTTTCGATATAACCTTTAACGCAAAGTATATGGTTCATCTCGGAAAAAATATCGAAACCTTACAGTCTAATGATAAGCTTGTTATTCAACCGGCCATCGAAAATCATTTCGACGGACATTTACTCATGAACCTTAGCCTAAATTATCAACTTAGTAGAAATTAAGTACCTCCCTCTAATTGTGTTAAGAAAAAGTAAAGTTTAAAAAAAAATTTTGGCAATTTCAATTACTCTACTAAATTTGTAGACAAATAACATCACTCCAGCAGATGATACAGCACATATCTATAATGCCTACACGAAAGTACATGCACAGCATGAAGGCTTGTTGTTGCCTGTATTCAACCTATCCGAGATCGGCCTGATAACCTAATGGTATTTCATTCGCACGACCCTCGACTACATCGGGGGTTTTTCATTTATAAAAAAACACAAAACATGGCTAACAAACTTCATTTCGACACGCTACAATTACATGCCGGACAAACACCGGATCCAACTACCGGAAGTCGCGCAGTACCCATTTATCAAACCACCAGTTATCAGTTCAAAGACAGTGCCCATGCGGCAAATCTTTTTGGACTTCGTGAGTTTGGCAATATTTACACCCGCATTATGAATCCAACTACCGATGTATTTGAACAACGAATTGCAGCATTAGAAGGCGGCGTTGGCGCATTGGCAGTAGGAAGCGGGCAAGCAGCGCAATTCATTGCACTAAATAATATCCTGCAAGCCGGCGATAATTTTGTGTCTACTTCTTTCTTGTACGGCGGCACTTACAACCAATTTAAAGTTTCATTCAAACGCTTAGGTGTGGAAGCTCGCTTTGCTGAAAACGATGATCCCGCTTCTTTCGAATCAAAAATCGACAGCAATACCAAAGCCCTATACCTAGAAACAATTGGCAATCCACGTTTCAATATTCCCGATTTTGAAGCAATAGCTGCTATTGCACGCAAATACGATATTCCACTTATTGTAGACAATACCTTTGGTGCCGGTGGGTACCTTTTCCGCCCTTTAGATCATGGAGCCAACATTGTAGTTGCCAGTGCTACAAAATGGATTGGTGGCCATGGTACCACCATCGGAGGTGTCATCATTGATGGTGGAAACTTCAATTGGGGCAACGGAAAATTTCCACAATTTACTGAACCCAGTGAAGGTTATCATGGGCTTAAATTTTGGGATGTATTTGGCACAAACAATCCACTTGGCTTACCCAATATTGCATTCATCATTCGAGCACGCGTAGAAGGTCTTCGCGATTGGGGAGCAGCACAATCGCCCTTTAATTCGTTCTTATTGTTACAAGGATTAGAAACCCTCTCTTTACGTGTACAACGTACTGTTGACAATGCATTAGCAATTGCGCAATGGTTAGAAAAACAGCCTTCAGTAACTCAAGTAAATTATCCAGGATTACCAAATTCGCCATATCATGAACGTGCAAAAAAATACCTACGCAATGGATTTGGCGGGGTGCTTTCTTTTCAATTAAAAGGTGGCAAAGATGCTGCCGACACGTTGGTGAATAACGTTAAACTCATCTCTCACTTGGCAAATGTGGGCGATGCTAAAACACTCATCATCCATCCGGCTACTACCACACATGAACAACTGAGTGAGGCCGAACAAATTGCTGCAGGCGTAGCACCGGGTGTACTTCGTTTATCAGTAGGTATTGAACACATCACCGACATTCAAGCAGATCTAGAACAAGCATTTTTGGCTATCCCATCTTAAACACACCAACCATGCCTACATTTGTTTATAATAAACCCGTGCTTTTAGAAAACGGCGATTCTTTACCGGAGTTAGAAATCACCTATCATACTTATGGTACTTATATCCCAGGAAAAAGTAAAGTAATTTGGGTATGCCATGCATTAACCGCCAACAGCGATGTTGCTGCGTGGTGGCCAAATTTGTTTGGCTTCAACAGTTATTTCGATAAGCCCGGCTACTTCATCATTTGTGCAAATGTGTTGGGTAGCTGTTACGGAACAACCGGGCCACTTTCAATCAATCCGCAAACAAAAACACCTTACTTCCATAAATTTCCGCACA
>JBMOEQ010000147.1:0-8127 GCA_049314655.1 Ferruginibacter sp.
GCAAGCATTTCTATACTCAATTCTATAAATATAAGTTCGGCAAGTGTCATATTGGTAGCCGTCCATACATCAGTTCTCACACCGGCAGAAGCAGAAGAACTTGAGTAAGCTAATGCTCCGGTTGTTGGTCCGGAGATAAAAACACCCGCTCTTGTAATACCTGTTGTTATATTAGCTAAATCAGAGTACGTCATATTAAACGTACCTCTGGTAGAATCGCAATTCAAATAAACATTTGAGGGTTCCGACAAATTGGTTATTGACGGGTTTCTATATATGGTATGTGTTCTGGAAGCTGTACAACCAGAAGTATTTGTTTTAGTATAAGTAAATGTATAAGGGAAAGTGCCCGTTAAGCCCGATACCGTTACTGAAGCTGTATTGGCATCAGGTGTAAAGGTAACATTGGGATATGGTGCAGTACCTCCTCCGGTTTGAGCCCAAACAGCAGTTTCACCTGCCGTTAATGCTTGTCCGTTTAATACTTGTGATGTTACTGCAGGAGAACTACAAAAAGTAGTATAACTAACATTCGCAGCGCCTGCGTTAGGAGCGCTATTAGTATTGGTAACATTAATAACCATATTATCATTACCATTTACGCATGTACCACTTACCGTCCATTTTAAAGTATAGGTACCGGTAATTAAATTTGATACTGTAGAATTACTTAAGGTTGAATTAGAAAAAGTAGGTGTACTGGGTCCGGAAACCAATGACCACAATCCGCTTTGGATTGGAGATAAACCCGGCGATGACCCTGCTAATGTGGTAGTAGATCCAACACAACTTAACGTTTTATCTACACCGGCATTTACAGCCGGAGCCGCTACAACACTAATGTTCATGCTATCAACGGTTGAACAACTTCCGTTAGAAATCGTCCAGTATAATTTACGCACACCAGATGATGCTGTTGGGGTATAAGTAGAAGTTGCTAAATGTGTATTTGAAAAAGTTCCTGTTGCTGGAGAAGACGTCCATGTTCCGGTATATGGAGAAGAAACCGCATTACCCGCTAACGTTACTGCCGTTGCAGAACAAACCACAACATCATTTCCTGCTAATGCGGTTACAGGTTCGGGAAGTACAGTAATGGTTACATTATCTCTTGCCCATAAACCATCGGCACATTTACTGGCCAATTCAAAAACATAAACACCGGCACTAAATCCGGTAACTGTTGTTGTGGCTGCAGTAGGCGAAGTAATCGTTCCGGCAGGGCCCGATAGCTTCGTCCATAACAAAGATGCCGGCGCATATTGTGGTGCACCCGGCGAACCTGTTAACGTCATGGATTGTGTTATACAAATGGTTTGCTCCAATCCTGCATTTACTGCACAATTTTGAGCAAAAGTAAAATTAGCCCTAATCATAAGAAAGAGCAATATGACTAGCCATTTTAGCTGACGAACGGCAAACGTAAATGTGTTTTTCATATCCAGAAATTTTAAAAATGACTCCTAATTAAATTAGGAATCATTTTGCTGAATCATTCTATAAATCATGCTTGAAATCAAAAAAAGTATATCAAGCTTAGCGATATACTTTTTAATTATTTACGACATTTTATACGCTTCTCTACGCTGTATTTTTCTATACACTGTTACGGCTACAACAAGTCCAATGCAAAGCAATATCAATGTTAAATGATCATTAATAGGTACGCCATTACCTCCTGTTCCTGTTGGCGGAGGATCGGGATTGCTACCTCCACCTCCCATGCCACCACCCGGATTAGGCAATTGTGCAAATAGGGTTACAGGCAAAATAAAAATCACTATAAATGCTGCAAAACGAAGCAATTGGCTGGTTAATAATTTTCGAACTTTCATAGTATGGATAGTATTAAGGTTATTTATTTGAGGTTTACTACAACACTTTGCTGAATTGATAAGCAAGTTAGTGTAGCAAAAAAGGGCGAATTGTAGAAATCCGATATTATAGTTTGTAGCGTTTATTCTACAAAAATTGAGCGCGGTTAAAATCAATAGCAGCAAGACTTACAAAGCAAATCAACTTAATTTTGTATATGATAAAAATGATATATTTATTTATTAAAATACAACTATTTTTATAGCTGCTCAACAAAGTATAACCGTTGTTGTTATAACAAAAATTGTTTCATGAAAAAGGCATTATTATTTTTTAGCATATTATTTACCTACCTAAATATTACTGCACAAAACACAGGTAGTTTATCCGGTTTTATCATTGATAAAAACAGTTTAAATACAATTTATGGTGCATCAATTCTATTGAATACCAATAACGGAACAACTTCAGATAGTTTAGGATATTTCAGTTTTAAAGGCATTATATCTAAGTCATATACCTTACAAATCAGTAAAATTGGATATATAACCCAAACCCTTTATAATGTAAGCGTAACCTCGGCCAATGAAAATAATTTAAATATAGAGTTAGAACCTGCTGTAAAAACATTAACCGAAGTATCTGTAAAAAGTACTCAAAAAACAGCCAAAGCAGCAACCCTCGAAACGCCCCTTTCGGTGCAACGATTAACCACAGAAGAAATTAAAAGTAATCCGGGTGGAAATTTTGATATCAGTAGGGTGATTCAAGCATTACCCGGAGTTGGTGGTACAGCTGGAAGTTCGGGTGGTTTTAGAAATGATATCATTATCCGTGGTGGCGCTCCCAATGAAAATGTATTTTTCTTAGATGGAATAGAAATCCCTGTAATCAACCATTTTCAAACGCAAGGAAGTAGTGGTGGTCCAACCGGCATTTTAAATGTAAGTTTTATTGAAGAGGTAAAACTATCCTCTTCGTCTTTTGATGCCCGTTACGATAATGCATTAAGCTCTGTTTTTCAATTCAAACAAAAAACCGGCAATAGAAATAAACTACAAGGAAACATTAGATTAAGTGGAACCGAATTAGCCGCAACTTTTGATGGCCCTTTATCAAAAAATAAAAAAACTACTTTTCTAGCCTCTGCACGCAGATCGTATTTACAACTTTTATTTAAAGCCATCGATTTACCGATTCGCCCTAACTATTGGGACTTTCAATACAAAATCAACCACCAAATCAATTCCAAAACCACGCTAGCATTCATTGGTGTTGGTGCCATCGATGAATTTAGTTTTGGTGTACCAAAAACCGCTACTCCCGAAAAATTATATGTACTGGGCAATTCGCCATCCATTCAGCAATGGAATTATACAATAGGAGCAACATTACGCCATCAAACTAAAAATGGCTACTTCACTGTTGCATTAAGTAGAAATGCCTTCGATAATGATTTAGAAAAATACGATGACAATGACAACAGCAATTCAAGTAAAAAAAGATTAAAAGCTGTAAGTAGAGAAACAGAAAATAAATTAAGATTCGATATCAATAATACCATTCAAGGTTGGAAATTAGGCTATGGGGCAATTGTACAACAAGTAAATTTTTCCAGTAATTATTACAATAGATTTAGAGCCGAAATACGCGACAATAACAATACCGTTATTCAACCCGCCATTATTGTACAATCTAATACTGCTATAAACTTTTTACGGTATGGGCTATACGCACAAGCAGGCAAACGTTTTTTCGAAGACCGTTTAGGTATCAATGCAGGTTTAAGAACAGATATGAATAGTTTTACCACCACCGGAAATAATCCGTTAAAAACCTTATCTCCTCGCGTTTCGTTATCCTATGTAGTAACCAATAAATTTACCATCAATGCTACTATTGGACACTATTTTAAAATTCCGGTATATACTTTATTAGGATTTAAAGACAACAACGGAACATTGGTGAATGAATCGGCAAAGTATATACAAAACAGTCACTATGTTGCCGGCTTCGAATACCTGCCCTCTCCTTCTACACGTTTTACCTTGGAAGGATTTTATAAAAAATATGCACATTATCCGGTTTCCATTCGTACAGGAATTTCTTTGGCAAATTTAGGTGGCGATTTTACTGCTGTAGGTAATGAAGCCATTCAAAGTACCGGAAAAGGCCAAGCCTATGGATTTGAATTTTTTGCGCAACAAAAACTCACTAAAAAATTCTTTGGCATTGTATCCTATACTTATAGCTATAGTAAGTTTACCGGCATCAATGGAAAATATGTACCATCTGCTTGGGACAATAGGCATTTGCTTTCTTTAACTGCCGGATATAAACTAAAACGAAATTGGGAAATAGGTATGAAATTCAGATACCAAGGCGGTGCACCTTTAACCCCATTTGATGAAATTGCTTCAAGAGCTAATTATTTAAGTTTAGGTGAAGGTGTTTTAAATTATAATTTACTCAACAGTAACCGACTTGGAAGTTTCCATGCCAGTGATGTTAGGATTGATAAAAAATGGTACCTCAAAAAAATCACTTTAGATTTATTTCTGGATGTAACCAATTGGTATGGCGCTTCCAATCCATCTAATCCATCTTATACCTTTAAAAGAACAACCGACAATAGTGCATTTCAAACAACTGATGGATTGCCCATTCAATCTAATGGCAGCAATGCAATTCCCATCTTATTGTTGAATAATGACCCTCAAATAACGCCAACCATAGGATTTATAGTAGAATTTTAATGGCGCTAATGGTATATTAAATATGTATTAACAAGAATAATTTCCATTACTTGCCTACATAAGAGCATTAACCATATTTTTGCTTACTATAAATTGTACAAAATTTAAACGTAGGGTACAATTTATTGTAAACAACTTCAGATACTTGCCATTATCAAATTACTACTATGGATATTACTTTCAATAAAAATGAAGATGCCATGAAAATGGCCTATAGTCAAGTGCGTCAAAAACTTGAAATCATTCATCAAGGCGGTGGTAAAAAAGCCATACAAAAACAAAAAGAAAGGAATAAACTAACCGCTCGAGAAAGGATCGATTACCTCTGTGATATAGGATCGAGCTTTATTGAGATTGGTGCATTTGCTGGCTACGAAATGTATGCACAAGAAGGTGGCTGTCCGGCTGGTGGAACTGTAAGTGGCATTGGATATGTGAGCGGAAGGCAATGTGTTATAGTTGCCAATGATCAAACCGTAAAAGCTGGTGCATGGTTTCCAATTACAGGGAAGAAGAATTTAAGAATGCAAGAAATTGCTATGGAGAATAAACTACCCATCATTTACTTAGTAGATAGTGCAGGTGTTTATTTACCTATGCAAGACGAAATTTTTCCGGATAAAGAACATTTTGGTCGCATTTTTAGAAACAATGCACAAATGAGTGCAATGGGCATTACACAAATTGCAGCCGTAATGGGGGCTTGTGTTGCTGGCGGCGCCTATTTACCAATCATGAGCGATGAAACCTTAATGGTTGAAGGCAATGGCTCAATATTTTTAGCTGGCTCGTATTTGGTAAAAGCTGCTATCGGAGAAGATATCGATAATGAAACTTTAGGTGGTGCAGTAACCCATACCGAAATCAGTGGCATTGCCGATTATAAATTTGATAACGAACAAGCTTGTTTAGACCATATCAAAAAAATCATGAGTAAGCTGGGTGCGCCAAAACAAGCCGGTTTTGATAGAATTAAATCTATAGCCCCAAAGCAGCCTTCAGGAAGCATATATGGTATTTTAGATGAAAATAATGCTCGTCCTTACAATATGGTGGATTTAATTGAATGTATTGTTGACGCAGATAGTTTCGACCAATTTAAAGAAGATTATGGTAAAACCATTGTTTGTGGGTATGCTCGAATAGAAGGATGGGCTGTTGGGATAGTAGCTAATCAACGATTAATTGTAAAAAGCAAAAAAGGCGAAATGCAAATGGGCGGTGTTATATATAATGACAGTGCCGATAAAGCTGCCCGTTTTATATTAAACTGCAATCAAAAGAAAATTCCTTTGGTTTTTTTACAAGATGTAACCGGTTTTATGGTGGGTAGTAGAAGCGAACATTCGGGTATCATTAAAGATGGCGCTAAATTGGTAAATGCGGTAGCCAATTCTGTAGTGCCCAAAATTACCATCGTAGTAGGCAATAGTTTTGGAGCCGGCAATTATGCCATGTGCGGAAAAGCATACGATCCGCGTTTCATTTATGCCTGGCCAACAGCTAAAATTGCCGTAATGGGTGGCGATCAAGCTGCAAAAACCTTATTACAAATTCAAGTTGCCGCCTTAAAATCTAAAGGCAAAGAAATTACACCACAAGAGGAAGAAAAGTTGCTGAATGAAATTAAGCAACGGTATACCCAACAAACTTCTCCTTATTATGCAGCTGCCCGATTATGGGTAGATGATATCATAGATCCCGCATTAACAAGGCATTATATAGCCGAAGGTATTGCCGCAGCCAACCAAAATGAAACAATTCTTCCCTTAAAAACAGGTGTTTTTCAAGTGTAAATCATTATTTTGAGCACAAATTATTAAATTGCATCGCGGGTTAGGAAAAAAATCATAATTTCACCGCGTTTTAGTACTACAATAAATACAGAAAAGACTATTATGAGAAAATCAATTGTACGCAACCTTACTGCGTTGTCGGCGGCGTTGCTTATTATGCTGCAAGCTTGTAAAGACGACAGTAATCTTACCGAAAAAACTCCTGTTGCAGACCAATCATTCACAGAAACTTTTGACAATTACCAAGAAGCTTATGGTAAAGGATGGAGATCTATCAACAAAAGTACACCTAGTGGAAGAATCAATTACGACATGGCAGAAATTCCAAACATGGGTGTTCAAAATTATGTGAGCATTTATTATCCAGATTGGGACCAGGCTCAATTTACCGTTGACTCTACTTTGTATCAAAATGTGGCTTTCCCACAACGTTATTGGGAAACTGCTTACCGTTCACAAAGAGCATCTAACGGTTATGTAGCTACAAGTTTTGCTGCTTGCGAAATTTTCGAAGACCATGAAGTAAATGCTTGGTTAGTATCTCCTGAAACCATTATTAAAAATGGCGATAAAATTGTATTCTATACTTATTCTAAAGGAGCAAGCCGCTTGCAACTTTGGGTAAATGCAACTAACTCTACAAATGTTGGCGACGCATTGGATAATACCGGCGATTTCACAATTAAATTGGTAGATATCAATCCTAATAATTTTGATTTTGCTACAAACCCAATTGGTGCATTTCCACAACAATGGACAAGATTTGAAGGCGTAGTTAGAGGATTACAAGCACCTGTACATGGTTGTTTTGGTTTTAGATATTATGCTTTTGCGCCTGCAAGTGCAGCAACTAATATCCAACAATATTTCAATGAAATACACAACGGTATTGTAGGTATCGACGAAGTGTCTTACATCAGTGCGCAATAATTTACTTTATAAATTTTTATACATAATAACATGATTAAGCAAATTAGTTCCATTTTTTTTGGAGTAATAATAATAGCAACTGCGTCTTTTACCAGTTGTCAAAAAGAAGCTAAAGTATCCGCTAAACCAAACTATTCTGTTTCTGAAGAATTTGATACGGTAAGCACTTCAGTTGCTAAAGGTTGGGTAATTAAAAACAACAGTTTACCATTAGGTACTTTAAGTTGGGGACAAGCCAATTTTTACCTTTCTTATTATAATGGTAAAGCAGATGATTATATCTTCGGTGGTGGATTTGGTTACAATAACCCTTCTTTCTCTGGAAATAACTTTATCATGTGTACTTCAGATTGCGGTGCAGGAATTGCTAATTGTAGCTGTTGGTTAATTTCTCCGGAAATTACTGCTAAAAATGGCGACGAATTTAGCTTCTATACCCGTACTTACGAAAACCCTGCAAGTGCTCCTGATCGTTTAGAAGTTAGATTAAATGCAGTTAATTCTTCAACAAATGTAGGTACTGATACAAGTAGTGTTGGTCATTTTACTACTAAAGTATTAGATATCAATCCTGGATATACTTTAACTGATTTCCCTGGCGATTGGACAAAATATACAGTTACTATTGAAGGTATGCCTGTAGCGCGTAAAACAAGAGTAGCATTTCGTTACTATGTACCTAATGGCGGACCAGGTGGTACCAATGGCTTAGGTGTAGGTATTGATCAATTTATGTTTACTTCTAACTAATTTCAATTGATTCTTATAATTAAAGACTGTCTTCAAAAGACAGTCTTTTTTATTGTTCAACACGGTTCTTGTAACAATGC
>JBMOEQ010000148.1:0-7957 GCA_049314655.1 Ferruginibacter sp.
AAACCCAATGTTTGCATTTCCATATACCATTGTGGGTATTTGCCTTCGTGTTCGGTTGTACCATTGGCAAAATCAATACTGTTTTCATAGCTGCTTTCATCTCTGCTGATTCCATGTGTACGCAGCGTTAATAATTTTTTATAGAGGGCTTCATCGTTGGTTGTAATCATACCACCTTCGCCTGCAGCAATATGTTTTACCGGGTGAAAAGAGAAGATGGCGAGATCGGCAAATTGTCCATTACCACAATGTTGTTGTTGATTTTTACTGTCGATGAAAAATCCACCGGGAGCATGACAAGCATCTTCAATGATCCAACAACCATATTCATCAGCCAATTGCCTAAAGACTTCTAAGTTTACGGCCCTACCTGCAAAATCTACTGGAATAATACCACTGTAAGTTCCTTTTGGAGCAGATTCCAATAAAGCTTTTACTTCGTTGTAATCTATTAAAAAGGTTTCGGGATCGATATCGGCAAATACCACTTCGCCACCGCAATACCTAACGCAGTTGGCAGATGCAGCAAAGGTGATGGGTGTGGTAATTACTTTTTGCCCGGCTTCAACATTTAATGCCAATGTACATAAATGCAACGCTGCAGTTCCATTGGCTACTGCAACAGCATATCGGCAACCAATATACGCAGCAAAAGCTTCTTCAAAGGCTTTTATTTGTGGCCCTTGAGTAAGAAACTCCGATTGTAAAGTTGCCGTTACCGCATCCAAATCTTGTTGGGTAATGGTTTGTCGGCCATAGGGAATAGGCTTTTGCATAAATTAAGGTTGAAAGTTTGGATCAAGATGTTCGCGAATGAGTTGACGAAGCGAGTCGATGGTTTCCCATGCTTCATTTTCAAATGAATTGTAATGAAAGCCTACCGGAACTTTTACTGCTTTGAAGTGGGCAATGTATTCATCCAAATCCCAACGTGGATTCATGGGTACAATGGTATAATATTTTCCTAAATCATAAGTGTGAAATGCATCGGAAGGGGTAATCATTTCTTCATGAATTTTTTCTCCAGGGCGAATGCCGATTACAGGTTTTTCGCACTCGGGACCAATAGCATTGGCCACATCCATTAATTTATAAGATGGAATTTTAGGAACAAAAATTTCGCCACCCCAAGCAAATTCTAACGCATGCATTACCATGTCTACACCGCCTTGTAATGTGATATTGAAACGCGTCATATCGGGTTCGGTGATGGGCAATACGCCGGTTGCTTTTCTTTTCATAAAGAAAGGAATTACTGAACCATTAGAACCCATTACATTTCCATAGCGTACTACCGAGAATGAAATCGGATTCCAACCTCTGATATTATTTGCCGCAACAAATAATTTATCGGAAGTGAGTTTGGTGGCGCCGTATAAATTGATGGGTGCGCAGGCTTTGTCGGTAGATAAGGCCACTACTTTTTTTACTTCCGATTCCAATGCGGCTTTAATCACATTATCGGCACCGCCAACATTTGTTTTAACACATTCATCGGGATTGTATTCGGCAATATGCACATGTTTCATGGCAGCAGCATGAATAACATAATCGATACCGGAGAATGCTCTTTTTAAGCGTTCTAAATCTCGCACATCGCCAATAAAAAATCGTATGGCTTTATATTTTTCTCCGGCATAATCTTGTGCCATCAAAAATTGCTTTTGTTCATCACGAGAAAATATCACCAATCTTTTTACATCGGGATATTTATTGAAAATATGCCTTGTAAGCGCTTTACCTAATGAGCCGGTACCGCCTGTTATAAGAATAGATTTATTGTTCAGCATAGTGTTGGGTTTACAAAGTTGAAGATTAAATGAAAAGTAGTTGAATAACGTTTTTAATGGTTAACTGTAGTATGTTTAAGTACAGTTATTATTTTTTGTGTAAGTAAAGTTGCGCCGCTATTATTTAAATGAGCGGCATCTTTAAAATAATTGCGGTGGTTGATGAATGCTGTATCGGTAACGTAATTTAAAAAGCCCACTTTATATTCATTTGCCAACGACAATAATAATGCTTGATCCTGAGCATGGGCAACGGATTGATACCTGGGCGCTTGAAAAATATACACAGCACATTTTTGTTGTTTTGCAGCTGCTAACATCACTTTAAAATTTTCTAAAGATTGTTTAGTGAAGTTTAATGCCGGTGGATTGGTATTGAGTTGTAATGCTGCATTTGTACCATACAAAGCTTTATAACCAAAAGTATTGGGCTCGCTTTTGATATTGCCTTGAAGGATATCTAAGAGCAAAGAATTATAGGGATAGCATTTCGACCATAATTTGAATTGCTCCGAAGAATCGGTTTTTGTAACCAATGCTTTAATAGCAGGATGGTTGTTACAATAGGGTAATAAACTTTTAATATCGGCCTTAGTTTTTACATCCGAATCGGCAAGGATATTGGTGCTGATGACAATAATTTTAGGTGTATATCTTTTTAAAATTGATTGAAGTACACCTAATTGAAAATAAGAATTTAAACCGTCGATACCAAGGTTGAAACAACTCATTTGTAAACTATCGGCAATGTTTTTACTAATGATATGATGCGTTACATCCGATGCGCCAATGAATACAATATCTTCTTTACAAGCATTGATGGCATAATTGGCTTTGGCGATATTGCCACTTTTTGCGGTAGTATATGCACGTGCCAATATCCATCCTATACAGTAATCGGCTGCTGCTACAAGCAATAAAAAGAAAGATATTTTAAGCGCAATTTTTTTCACACCTTAATATTGAAAATAGATAAACTGGCTATTGTCTAACACGCCAATAAGCACAATCAATAAAACAATAACCAAATACGAAGCATACCTAACCATTGAATTGCGGCTATCAAACATCAACCATTTTGTAGGAAACCATGCTTGCTTAATGCCATTTAACAGTAATAAAAAGATGCCTATAGCTGCATAAGTTAATGTAGTACTGTCTAAGAAAAATGAACCTGTTGTTGTCATCATTTTTTTTAGAATGTTAAGGGCAGTTCCGGCAGTTTGTACTTTAAAAAAGATAACAGAAACAGAAAAATAGATGAACGTATAGGCAATGCCCAATATACTATTTAGTGTATCGGGTATATGGCTTCTCCATTTTTTGCGCAACTTTCGGGTTAAAAATTCTATTGCTAAAATGAAACCTTGTAAAAATCCAAAGATGATATAATTCCAACTAGGGCCATGCCAAAATCCCAGAATTAAAAACGTAACCATGCCTGCAAATACAACTGCCCATTTATTCCAGTTTCTGCAACTAACTACAATGGGATTATAGATGTATTCATTTACCCAAGTGGTTAAGGAGATATGCCATCGGCGCCAAAATTCGGTAACCGATTTTGCCATAAAAGGCTTATCAAAATTTTCAATCAGTTGAAAGCCTAAAAGCTGTGCCGATCCGATGGCCATATCGGTATAGCCCGAAAAATCGGCAAACAATTGAACCGTAAATAACAATGCCGCTACCCATAATGTAATACCGCTATGTTGTGCTGAATTATTGAAAACAGCATCGGTATACAAGGCAATTCTATTGGCGATTACCAATTTTAAAAACATGCCCCATAGTATTCTTTTTAAGCCACCAACAAATTGCACTTCATTAAATGTATGTGCAATTTTTAATTGTGGTATAAAGTGGTGCGCTCTTTCTATTGGCCCCGATAATAATTTGGGGAAGAACAATAAGTAGGTTGCAAAATAACCAAGGTGTTTTTCTGCCAGTTGATTGCCTCTGTGTATTTCTATCAAATAGCCAATAGCTTGAAAGCTGATATAAGAAATACCTAATGGAACTATAACATGTAAGAAAACAGGATCGTTTTGAAAAGATTGAACATGGAAAGCGTGAGCAACATCAAAAAAACTTGCAATAAAAAAATTGATGTATTTGTAAAAAATTAATAATCCCAAATTGATGCTTAGGCCCAATAGGTAAATCATTTTTTTATTAAAGGCAGTAGTCGTTTTTTCTATTCCATATCCACAACTATACGTACATAAAATAATTATTGCCGGAACAAACAAAGTTGCACTACCCCCAAACCAGTAAAAGAAAATGCTTGCAACCAACAAAACCAACCAACGCATTTTATCCGGTAACAGAAAATACAGTATAACAACCAGTGGTAAAAAAAGGCAATATGAAATGGAATTAAATAACATGCGCCCCTGCATTGATGATCATGTTGGTTCCGTTAATTTGCTGCGAACAGTTGGTTAAAAAGGAAACGGCATCTGCAACTTCATCGGTTGCTAAAATTTTCTTTAAAGGATGCGCATTGGTAATTGATTCTACCATGCGTTCATCGGTATCTTTTGTTAAATCGGTAAGCATAAATGCCGGTGAAATTGCATTAGCGCTAATGTTGAATGCGCTGTTTTCTGTGGCCCATGATTTACTCATAGAAGCGAGATAAGCTTTTTCTGCTGTGTACTCCGACCAGCCCACCGGTGGCGTATCTATTATTGCAGAAGATAACACCGTGATGATTTTCCCGAATTTATTTTTCCTAAACTGCGCAATGGCTTTTTGTGTAATGAGAATAGTGGGAATAATATTCGATAAAAAATTTCCTGTAAAAGTGGTTACAGGTATTTTATGAAAATGCTGTGCATGAATAGCCGTAGCAAATGCATTGTTGATTAAAATATCTATTGATGAATTTTCAATGTATTCAAGTAAGGAGCCAATAGAATCGGGATTTAAAAAATCGCAATGGATGGCTTTGGTGTTGGGATAATCTTGTTCAATCTGTTTTGCTTTGTCGATTGAATGATTATACGTGAATAAAATGGTATGGTTGCTTTGGGTAGCTAATTTTCGGGTAATGGCTTCTCCCAATCCCGATGCGCCCCCTGTTATAAGTATAGTCATATTAAGCCAATTGAAATTTTACCTTTCGCCACTTTAATGGCAGCTTGGTTTTGGAAATTAAATTTAAATTCAACAGTTTGAACCGATTCAAAAACATCTTCTACAGTTACCTGTAACGTTAGTATATCATTTAAATAAACCGGTTTAGAAAACTGAATATTTTGTGCATGAATGATTACATCTTTAGTAGGTAAACATTCGCCAATGAAATGCGATAAAAATCCATTGAGGATATTGCCGTGCATCACGCAAGATGAAAAGCCTTTTGCCGCAGCAAATTGTTCATTGGTATGCAAGGGATTTTGATCGTTGAATACCTGTATGAATCCTTTGTAAACAGCAGTATCTACAACATACACTTGTTGAAACTGCATGTCTTTTTCAAACATCATTGTAACCTGTTTTTTATGGCTACACACATTTCGCCAACGTTTTTCCAATTGCGTATTTCGCTGGATACAAAACGCAGTATAAAATGTTTTTCTATAGCAACCACTAATTGTATATGGGTTAACGAATCCCAATCTTCTACATCATCGGAAGTAGTGGTTTCGGTTAATACAATTTTATCATCATCTAATACATCAATGAAAATATCATTTACCTGTTTTAAAATATCTGCAACTTCCATAGTTTAATTTTTTTCGGGTTGAATGAAGCAATCGCCGGGTATAAAACCATCAAGCGATAAAGTGTATTCGTTTTCTTTGGTTGGCGTAAAGCCTAAATTGGAGTAATGGTTTTTTACCATATTGTTTTTTGGAGAAGCAATAAATTCGCCAACAATAGTTTTATATCCATTTGCTTTTGCAGCTTCTACCATTGTATTTAGCACAAATATTTCCATGTTGCGTTTAAGTACCCTGCAACTCATAATCCAAGTATCTACAAATAAAGTATGCTCGGCAATTTTTTTCATTATCACCACGCTAATCAAACCATAATCGCCATACTTATCGCTTAAGGAATAAGTAAGCGTGATGTAATTGGGGTCGTTGGCCATACGTTGTACATCTTCTTCAGTGTATCGAATAGTACGTAAATTAAATTGGTTAGAGCGTTGTGTAAGTTGTGCAACCCTTGGTGTATTAAATGTATTGAAAGGTGCAATAGGTGCTACCATCGACAAGCTTGCTAAAAAATCATTTTCATTGGTGAATTGTTCTTGCGCAATGGCACGTTTGGCTTCTTCTTGATATTGTAAAGTGCGTTGTTCATCTTCTTGAGTAAAAGAAGTGGTTTCAAATAAATTTTGCGTACGTAAAAAATTCATGTACTCGGCCGGGTCTTCGGGTAATTCGGGAATGGTAATATCCTTTACATGGGTGCGTACCATATTTCTTTCAAAAGGATTGTCATCTAAAAATACCATTGAATCGAACCCGATATTGAGCACTTTTTGAATGTATTGCACATTATCGGCTTTGTTGTTCCAATTGGCAACAAACACCGAAATATCTTCTAAACGAAGCACCATTTCGGGATGTTTTTCGAAAGGTTCTTTTGCAACGGCTTCATCATTTTTACTACAGATGGCTAATATTATTCCACGTTGTTTCAATTGTTTAATCCATAATTGCAATTCGGTAAATGCTTTGCCAATGCCAAGTTCGCCAATTTGTATACCTTCTACACCATCATCGCCAATGATACCGCCCCAAAGTGTATTGTCTAAATCGAGGATTAAACATTTTTTAATTTTTCCTTGAATGGCAGTGATAATATCGGTGAGGGCTTTTGCTATTCTTGGCAAAAAATCAATACTAAATAATAAGTCGGTGGTTACGTAAATTTTATTATCCGATACGGCTTTTTGTCCCCATTGTGCTTGCAACAAATTTAAATCGAGCAGAAAAAGATTTTTTTGTTGTTGGCAAAGATTCATCAACTCGAAATTTATTTTACGCAGTTGATAGTTGAAAGAGTACGTGGTTTTGTTGCCATAATGTCCAAACACATTATCATCTATTTCATTAAAATTAAAATAGATGACTTTACATTTTAAGTTGGCGGTTAAGGTAGTGTAGAGGTGTTTGCTTTTTTCAATATGTGTTTCGGCAAATTTTGGTTTATCTTCTAATGCCAGTTTGCCAAATTTTTTCAGCAGTTTATTGGAGCAATAAAAAATCACCACATACTCTGGTTTAAAAGCATACAACTCCGAAGTGGGATCTAAAATTTGTCGTTCTATTTGATCGTAATCGGCTTCAAATAGATTGAAGTTGATGTTTACCGTATAGCCATATCCTTTAATCGATTGTGCTAAAAGTTGTGTAGCAGAATCGGCAAGTAGGGCAATGTTGGTAACAGGGAGTGTTGAAAAATCTTGTTTTAAATTTTTCTTCAGTTCCTGAAAAGTAGGGAGGCTCATTGCTATCAGTTTTAGAAAGGATGATAGAAAAAGATTTGCCTATTGTAGGCAGCAATCGAAAATGTAATTATTGGCGTTGGAAAACACTACGAATTTTATTCGCAATTTTCTTCCACATAGAATCTTTATGATCATCTTCATTATAACCATACCGATAATTATAACCATAACCGTATCCATATCCATAACCACCACCTCTTCTCATTTTAATACCGTTGAATACGATGTTGATATTGGGCAGGTTTTTCTTGATGTGCAAATCTTTAATCAGTTGAATAAAGCTGATATGGGTATAATTTTGACGAACAATATATATCGTTGCATGTGCAGCACGGGCTAATAATTTTGCATCGGTTACTGCCGATACCGGTGGCGAATCGAACAATACAAATTGATAATTGAGTTTTAAATAATCCATGAGTGTATCAAACCTTGGACTATTAATAATTTCAGCAGGATTAGGTGGAATGGGACCAGAAGGAATTAAGAATAGATCTTTGAATCCTTCAACCGGTTGAATAATGTCTTCTACATTAACTTGTCCGGCTAAATAATTACTCAATCCAATTTGACGATTGATGCCTAATGCTCTACTCAATCTGGGTTTACGCAAATCAAATTCTAGTAAGATGGTTTTATCGCCATTTAAGCTGATGCTTGCAGCCGTGTTTAAGGAAACAAAACTTTTTCCTTC
>JBMOEQ010000149.1:0-7909 GCA_049314655.1 Ferruginibacter sp.
CTGATATTACTCATGCTGTTAAATTCGCTTGTGCTTTTTTTGTAATATCAATAAAGCTGTTGCAAAACATCTTTTAACAACCATTAAAATCATTAGCATTATTCTTGAATACAACAAAAAAAAAGAGGCCATCCGAAGATAGCCTCTCATTTCATTCTATAAATTAAATATTATCTTAATCCTGCACGTGGACCGCCTACAGCATAGGTAGCTTGCATACGTGTTTTTTGTCCGGCACTAAACATATACATACATACATCATTGGTATAATCCATGTAGTTCATCGTCATCATTACAGGTGTTCCTGTACAAGTGCTTTTTAAATTAGCTGCAGGGCAACCATAATTTGCGCCTGTATGTAAAGGTGTATCACCTACTTGATCGTTACCGCAAGTTGCATCACCCCAAATATGACGAAGGTTGAACCAATGGCCTACTTCGTGAGTAGCTGTTCTACCTAAATCATATGTTGTTGTATAATAACCTGAAGGATATTTTGCACGACTACCGAAGGCTCTGTTTAAAACTACCACACCATCAGTTGCAGAACTTCCACCTGGGAATTGAGCATAACCTAAAATACCACCACCTAATGTACAAACCCATAGATTTAATTTTGATGTTGGACTTGTTGGGTTTAAACCACCTTGAGCCGTTTTTTTCATGGCATCATTTGTACTCCAACTGGTTTTATTTGTTTTCTTTCTTATTACTGTATCAATTACAAAACGAATTTTAGTATCTAAAGCTTTTACTGTAGTAAACAAGCTAGGTACTTTTGTAATATCTGCATTGGAGCCTTTAAAATCTTCATTTAAAACATCAATTTGAGATTTGATTTGAGCTAAAGCAATATTTTCTGCAGTAGTTTTGTACAATACATTTATCACAACAGGAATAATCATTGAATCGCCTGAAATTCTGTATTGAGCTGGATTTGCTTGAACTTTTTTGGTGAAGTTTTCAATATCCATCATACGTTGTCTTAATCCCGGATCGGCTTGTAATTGTGCTTCTAATACTTCAGCAGATGCGCATCTACGACCTTCTACAGGGGCAACTTTATTTTCTTCATTAATTGAAGCAACATTATCTGTTTTTTGACATGATGTAAAAAACAAAGACCCTGAAACAACGATTGCAAAAATTTTCTTCATTGGTGTGTTGGTTTTGGTGAAATTGATTTAATTATTTTCAGTTAGAATCCATTAAAATACAATTATTTTTTAAAAATCATCTTTTTTTTTGAAGTAATCTTTTGGAACCGTTAAAGCATTAAGGGATAGAAAATAATAGGGTAATATTTTTTTGTAAGAATCTATACTAAGGCTGTGGCGTCAATTAAGTATAATTATTTAAAAATGGTATATACAATCCAACTCAATACATAAGCTAATGTTGTCATGTATATCAACTGAATAACGGGCCACTTCCAACTACGGGTTTCGCGTTTTACCACAGCAAGTGTACTCATACATTGAATAGCTAAAACATAAAATACCATTAATGATAATCCGGTAGCGAGGTTATATACTTTACTGCCATCCGAACGAACTGCAGCTTGCATTTTTTGACGAAGTGTATTGCTGTTTTCATCGGCATCCTCACCTACACTATATAAAGTTGCCATAGTACCAACAAACACTTCTCGTGCTGCAAATGATGTAACTAAGGCAATACCAATCTTCCAATCGTACCCTAATGGTATAATTAAAGGTTCGATTGATTTTCCTAAAATGCCGGCATAAGAATTTTCGAGTAGGGCTGTATTGCGTTGTTTATTCAATACCGTTACTTGCTCGGGATGTTGTTGTACAAGTGCATCATATTGTTCTGTTACCGCAGCCATTTTTGCTTTTGGTCCATAGGTACTCATGGCCCACAATAATAAACTGATTAGCATGATAATTTTACCGGCATCAAATAAAAATATTCTTGCCTTTTCAATCATCGTAGACAATGCGTTTCTCCAACGAGGTGCTCGGTAAATGGGTAATTCTAAAATAAAAAAACTTTTCTCTTTTATGTTTACAAACCATTTTAAAACCCACGATACCAACATGGCCATAAAAGTACCGAGAAGATAAAGCGCCATCATCACCAACCCTTGCAAACTTAAAAATCCAAAATATAGTTTTGATGGAATAACCAAAGCAATTAAAATCGTATACACCGGCAAACGTGCACTGCAACTCATTAAAGGCGTTACTAAAATTGTCAATAAACGTTCTTTTCTATTCTCAATATTTCGTGCACTCATAATGGCCGGCACCGCACAAGCAAAGCCACTGATCATTGGCATTACACTCTTGCCGTTTAATCCAACTTTGCGCATCAACTTATCAGTCAAGAAACTTATTCTTGCCATATAGCCTGTATCTTCCAACAAAGTAATTAGGCCAAATAAAATCATAATCTGAGGTACAAAAACCATAATGCCACTGATGCCGGCAACAACACCATTAATCAATAAATCGCTCCACCATGCTTCGGGTAATGCTGTTGTAAGTAGTCCGCCAATTTTACCAAAAACCCATTCTATTCCATCCATTGGATATTGAGCAATCCAAAACACCGATTGAAACAATAAAAACAAAACAGATAGTAAAATTGCATATCCCCAAACTCGATGCAATAATATATTATCCAATTTTTCGGTAACCAATGTTTTCTTAAGCGGATCGGCTTCTATTACGGTTTGTTGCATGATTTGTTTAATCCGTGCATACCGTTGCATGATTTCTTCTGCTTGAGTTTTGGTTGGATTAAACTGCGTTTCTCGTTCTACCGATTCAATAGCTTCTTGAAGTTGTGTACCCAGCTCAAAATTTTCGTGGTTGATCAAAAAATGCAAAGCCCTATAATCGCTCAATTGTGGCAACAGGGTTTTCAATTGAGTAATGGATGCTTCCGCTAATTGTTTACTTGGAATAAATTCTCTTGGTGCTGGTGCGTTATTTAGAAAAACCTGTTCAATGATTTTTTTGAGCTGACTAACGCCTTTATTTTTTCTTGGGTTGATGGCAATAACCGGTACGCCTAATTCTCTTTCTAAACCCGGAATATCTATTTGCACTTCTTGTTTTTGTGCCAAATCCATCATCGTCAAAGCCACTACTACCGGTATTTTTAAATCGATGATTTGTGAGCAAAACAACAAATTGCGTTTCAAATTACTAGCATCGGCCACCAACAAAATCATATCGGGCTTAATGTCTTTATCCTGCTGAAGCAATACTTTATAAGCAACCCATTCATCGGATCTTTTGGGGTATAAACTATACGTTCCGGGTAAATCTATAATGGTTGCTTCTAATTTTTCACTGATGGCACATTGCCCAGTTTTTTTGTCAACCGTAACTCCAGGAAAGTTTCCTACCTGTTGTTTTAGGCCGGTCATGAGATTAAATAGCGAACTTTTTCCGCTATTAGGATTCCCTACGAGTGCTATGTTAAGTTGAGTTGACAAAATCGTGCCGCAAATTTAACCGGAATTTACGGTAATGCTTTACGAATTCAGAAAGAAGGAAGAATTGATGAATATAAACGATAGTTGAACACTTGTTGAACTATAGAAACTTTAGATACCCTATAAACTGGTTTAGGAGTTTAGGGTTTAGAATTTTAGAGGAAGCGCCTTTCAACATCCAATAGTTAACATTCTACCTCAATGAATTAACATTTCCTTTTTGTAAATTGCATTTCAATTACAATGGAAAATATGCGTTGCCCCTTTTTACTAATTTTTTTTATTGTAATCTTCTTCAATACTACAATACAAGCACAGCTTTGTCAGGGTAGTTTGGGCGATCCAATTGTAAACACCACATTTGGCCAAGGCACCAACCCCGGTCCTCCGCTTGCTGCCGCTGCTACCAGTTACCAATATGTTACTAATGATTGTCCGCAAGATGGATTTTACACCGTTCGCAATAACACCACTGCTTGTTTCAGCAACTCCTGGCATAGTTTATCCAACGATCATACAGGCAATACCAATGGCTATTTCATGTTGGTAAATGCCTCTGTACTTCTAGGTGCATTTTATTTAGACACTGTTCGAAATCTATGCAGCAACACCACTTTTGAATTTGCCGCTTGGGTAATGAATGTAATGCCGCTTTTTCCTTGCAATAGTGTGGGTACACAACCCAATTTAACGTTTACTATTGAACGTATTGATGGTACTGTTTTACAATCCTATTCTACCAATAACATTACACCTTCTGCATCACCGGTATGGCGACAATATGGATTCTTCTTTACAACGCCCCCCGGAATTGCCGATGTTGTATTAAGAATTGTAAACAATGCCCCCGGTGGATGTGGCAACGATTTGGCTTTAGATGATATTACGTTTCGGCCATGTGGACCACAAATTGCCAATGTACTCAATGGCGCAAATACTACGTCTGCAAATCTTTGTGAAACAGATACCAAAACCTTTCAATTAAACTGTACGCTTTCGGGTGGCTTTTTAAACCCCTCGTTTCAATGGCAACAACGCAGCACTACACAACCTGTATGGACAGATATTACCAATGCCAATGTGGGCACGTATACATTTAATTACAATCCTTCTATGCCGGTAATAACTTATGAATATAGAATGGCAGTTTCGGAAACCGGCAATTTAGGTTCGCCGCAATGCCGTGTTTATTCTTTGCCCTTTACATTTACGGTTAATCGTAATCCTATTACCACAGCTGTCAATAATGGTCCGGTATGTACTTCAAATGCACTGAGTTTAACAGCAACCGGAGGCACAAGTTATAATTGGACAGGCCCACAATCTTTTGCAACTACCGGATCTTCTGTATCCATTCCAAGTGTTACCATACAACAAGCAGGTAAATATTATGTAGAAGTTAAAAATGCGGCAGGATGCGCACATATAGATTCAACTGTAGTGGTTATTCATCCAGCACCAACCGCCTTTACTGCATTTGCCGATAGTAACATTTGTATAGGAGATAGTATTCAATTGAGTGCATCTGGTGGTATAAGTTATACTTGGTTTCCCAATGATGCACTATCCAATTCTACAGTACAACAACCCATAGCAAAACCAACCCTCGATATATTATATGGGGTTGAAGTATTGAATGCTTTCGGTTGTAAAGACACTGCTTTTACACAAATTAAAGTACAACAACCACCCACCGCAAATGCCGGGGTAGATAAAATATTATTGCAAGGACAAAGTGCTTCCCTTGCCGGTTCAATAACACCAACTGGAAGTAATTTTTATTGGACGCCGGCACAATACATAAATGATATATATAGTTTAAAACCGTTAATCAATCCTCCATCAGATATAGAATACGTTTTACATGTAGTGTCTAATTTTGGCTGTGGCATATTTACCGATACCATGAAAGTAACCGTGTATAGCGATCTTTTTGTGCCCAATGCATTTACACCAAATGGCGATGGACAAAACGACACTTGGAATATTCCTCCATTGGCAGCATACACTGGTTTTTATGTGGTAGTATATAATAGATTTAGACAAATTGTATTTCAAACCGATAAAACGCCGGTAAACTGGGATGGAAATTTTAATGGAAAACCTTTGCCCGTAGGTTCTTATCCCTATACCATCAAACTCAACAACAATAGAGATCCTATAAAAGGAATGGTATCTATTATACGATAATGTGCGCCATGTTTTCACTTTTATACAACAACACAATAATTTACCTTTGGCATAATTAGTGCTCATCTTAATTGCTATTAAATTTCTAAATATGAAAAAAATCGTTTGGCTTTTACTCCTCCTACCATTTTTTGGTACTGCGCAAAAATTAAAAAAGGCCGATAAAGCAACTTTCAATAACCTCAAAAAGCATATTGAGTTTTTGGCCGACGATCGATTAGAAGGCAGACGTACCGGAAGCAATGGAGAAAAATTGGCTTATGAATATATTAGCGGAGAGTTTGCTTCTATTGGTTTATTAGCCAAAGGCGATAAGGGAACATTTCTTCAAAGTTTTGAAGTTAATGATGGAAAAAAAATTAATGCCGGCACCTTAATCATCATCAATAGCATTGATTTAAAATTAGAGGAAGACTTTTTTCCTTTTCCGTTTAGTCCAAATGCCGGATCCGAAGCCATCACAGCAGTTTCTTTGAACGAAAAAGGAAGTCCTTGGTTTGTAGATTTAAAAGAGCTTATTCAATCCAATGCCAATAATCCTCATTTCGATTGGATAGAAGGTATTAAAGAAAAAGCAAAAGAAATAGCCGATAAAGGTGCAACCGCATTAATGGTTTACAATAGTAGTACTACCGGCGATGAACCTACATTTGATGCCAAAATGAAAGGCGAAACAACCACTATTCCGGTTTTTTATCTTACCAGAAAAGCAGTAGATAAATGTTTGAAAGATCATTCGGCTACTTTGGATATTAAATTCAAAACTGATCTTGCCCCTAAAATTCGTTACGGACATAATGTAATAGGATACATAGATAACAATGCCCCCAATACAATTATTGTAGGTGCGCATTACGATCATTTAGGTTATGGAGAAGATAAAAATTCTACCTACACCGGCTCTACACCAATGGTGCATAATGGCGCCGATGATAATGCCAGTGGAACTGCCGCTTTAATTGAAATGGGTAGAAAATTAAAAGCTTCAAAATTCCGTCAAAACAATTATGTTTTTATCGCTTTTTCGGGCGAAGAGTTGGGTTTGTTTGGATCAAAGTATTTTGTTGAAAACCCCACCTTCAATTTTAAAACAGCCAATTACATGATCAATATGGATATGGTTGGTCGGTTAAACGATAGCAGTCGTGCATTAACTGTTGGAGGATACGGAACTTCACCGGTTTGGGGCGAATTGATTAAACCAAACAATGGTTCATTAACCATTAAAGTAGACAGTAGTGGAAGCGGACCAAGCGATCATACTTCATTTTATAGAAAAGATATTCCGGTATTATTTTTCTTCACGGGTGTGCATCACGATTATCATAAACCATCAGATGATGCCGATAAAATAAATTATTCGGGCACTTTAGAAATTGTAAAATATGCATATGATTTAATAGAACAAACCGGCAATAAAGGGAAACTAAGTTTTACAAAAACACGCGAACCCATCAATACCGGCAAAAGCAATTTTAAAGTTACATTGGGTATAATGCCCGATTATACATTTAGTGGAAATGGCGTAAGGGCAGATGGCGTAACCGAAGGCAGGCCTGCAGCAAAAGCCGGTTTGCAAGCCGGAGATATTATTCTTCAATTGGGCGATTTTGTTTGTAGCGATGTGCAAGCCTATATGACAGCATTGAGTAAATTTAAAAAAGGCGATAAAACAATTGTTAAATACCAACGTGGCAATGATGTAGTAGAAGCAACCGTAACCTTTTAATAGATTGGCGTAGCATGAGCAGCATTAAATTTAAATTAGACAACGATCAATTGGCAGATGCGTTTTTTGAAGACACGCTGTTGATGGGTATTGTAGCGCCCATGAAAGATTATCAATTTTCGTGGCATTTGAATAAAATGTTAGGCTTCGATTTTAGAATCAATAACAGTTTAGAAATTCCCAAAATCAACAAAAAAAGAAAATACTTTTTTAACGTTTTCGAATATAATATCGAAACGATGGGAATGACGCATTACCTCTATAACAATCAATTTGATGGAGATTATCTGTTGCCCGAGTTAAAGCACCTCGATTTTTTATGGTTGATTAAGGATGCTCAATTATCTACACAAGAATTAAACGAGTTGATGCAATCTATCCGTTCGGTTCCGGGTGTACAATTGGTGAATGAAATGACACCAGATAAAATCATTAACAAACAATTTTTGATTTTTTAAAATTATTTTATGTGGGTTGATCAAAACAATACGCTTTATCGAAAATTTGAATTTGCAGATTTT
>JBMOEQ010000150.1:0-7907 GCA_049314655.1 Ferruginibacter sp.
TTAGTGTATTTAGAATAATAGATATTTGACGCACCTATTATCTTCATTTTATCCATTTTCGCTACACTTGCAATTTCATTCAGTTGCTCAATTGTTGTTTTTTTTAGTTTAAATTTTCCAATGCCTTCAATTGAATTTTGACTAAATGAAATGGAAAACATAAAAAGTAAGAAGAATGTAGTTGCTATTTTCATCGACATATTTTTATTAAAAATAATGTAAATAATCTTGGCGGGTCAATGAAATTATAACCGAGTATTTTACAGATTAATAGGTACTTACTTCAATGATTTGAATTTTCCTAGTATTTACCCTTTTTTGTATACCTATTTTTTATGTATGGCATTTACTGCATTTGTTCTCTTAAGTGTTAATCGCTAGATTATTTTATTGGAAAGCCAACTCATTGAATAGCCTTAATAATGATTGATTAATTGCACAGATTTTTTGACGTTTATCTTCAAAGTCACCAACGGTAATAATCTTCTTTAACAAGATTATCTACATGCTCAATATAGTATACAGTAATGCTATCTTCTAAATATTTAATTAACACATTATCACATAACTATTTAAAAATGCCTCACAGGGGGTATTGCCCACCTTTATAATAACTTACATTTTTGTTGGTGATAAAATATCATAAAACCATACAAATATGAATAAGTTATTTACAATTATTGTTTTTGTTTTTACTTCAATAATTGCTAATGCTCAAATTCCTGCAACGGGTAATGTGCTTTGGTTAAAAGCCGATGCTGCTGTATATACCGATGTTGCAGCAACAACACTTGCTACAAACGGACAAACCGCTGCACAATGGAACGATCAAAGTGGCAATTTGGCTCATGCCATTTGTTCTCCGTTAGCAAGTAGACCAACTTTTGTAACCAATGTAATTAACGGCAAACCGGTTTTGCGTTTTACCAACCATTATTTACAAACCCCTAATATTGATTTAAGTGCTACAGATAAAACAGATATGTACATCGTATATAAGTCTGTTTCTCCAAATACCAATTGGGAAATTGTTGCAGAACATGGTGCAGATTATAATACTATCGTTGGATTTAATTTACTTGAAAATACACAGGGTCAAACTTACGGTGGCATGTTTGTTGGTATGAGTGGCGGTGGCTACAATCATAAAGATTATCCCTTTAAAGCCAACGAATTTAAAATTGTAAACACCAGTTTTGATAAAGCTGCTGCTGCCAACGCAAAAGTTAATCTGCGTATTAATGCAAAAGATATTGTTTTATACGATCAACCCAGTGCAGCTAGCTCGGGTAATTTTGCCAATAATCCTTTGTATATAGGCAATAGAGGAAATGCTGTGGGTACTTATCCGCTCAGTGGCGATATTGCCGAAATCATTTTGTACAATAGAAAACTTACGCCTGTAGAAAAATTAACCATAGAAGCTTACTTAAATTCAAAATATAATATTTCATGCAATGTAAATACACCCTTACCCGGGAGTGGCAATTGTTTGCAAATGGGTAATTATGGCGCGTATGTTCAAGATGATGCTGATATTGATTTTGGAATCAATGATTTTACAGTTGAATTTTGGACTATGAAACGGGCTTTAACAAGCACGGTATACAATAGTCAATGTGTAAATAAATGGAATAGTGGAAATGTACCGGGTTCTAATGAATGGGCCGTTGCAACGTCTTCTGATGGGTTCAACAATATTCCTAGTTTTAATATCGAAACTGGTACCACCATTTATAAAGCCGATGCTACAACAAGTTTATCCATAAATAAATGGTATCATCTTGCTGCTGTTAGAGAAGGCAACAATTTAAAAATTTATGTTAATGGAATTTTAGAAGGCACTACGGCTATTCCTCCGGGAACAAGTGTAAACAATATAGCTGAACGCACTTTTATGTCGATGGGATATATAGCAGCATCGCCCTATTATAGCAACAATTCTAATTTAGATGAATTACGAATATGGAATTCGGCACTTTCTCAATCAACCATCAGAGATTGGATGTGTAAAAAAGAAACAGCATCGCATCCTAATCATGCTTCACTAACAAGGTATTATAAGTTTGATGAAACGAGTGGTACAATTTTTGGCAATCAAATCATTAATTGCGTAACAGAAGCATACAGTAGTGGAGGTATTTTAACTACTAGTGGAGCACCAATAGGAGACAATAGTGCTTATGATTATGCAGCAAATATTGGTACTGCAAATTTAAATTTTGGTTCTCCCTCAGATAATTTTACTGCCACCATGAATGCAGGTACAAGCGATGGTGTGCAGGTATATGGTGTAAATGAATTACCTAATAATCAAAATTTTCCTGGCATTGTTGGCAATAATAAATATGCAGGAGTGTTTGTAATAAATGGTGATGGTACAGCGGCATACAATACCACCTACAATTATACAAACAACTCAGCAGTAACTCCTGCTAATGAGCCTACATTAAAATTATATAAACGTACAGATAATGCTTCCATGGTTTGGAGTGCAGCCAGTAATCAAACACTAAATACTGGTACAAAAACAATAACCGTTACGGGGCAAAATACAGAGTATGTTTTAGCAAGTGCTGTAACACCTATACCACCAAACTGCGCTTTAAATTTAAGTGGTGTGGCAGGTGAGTCGGTGCAAGTACCTTCATCTACAGCAATGGATGTAACTACTGCATACACTTGCGAAGCCTGGTTTAAAACATCATCAACCAATATTGCAGATTATAGGGCAATTATAACCAGAGATCCTAATGCATATACACCTACAATTTATATTGCAGCTGGTTATGATCCTAATGGCGGAGCAGGTAAAATATTTCTAGAATGCGCAGTTGGGGGAGTTAACAGGCTTTTATATGGCACAACAGCTGTAAACGATAATCAATGGCACCATGTAGCTGCTTCTTACGATGGCGAAAATATCCGGCTGTATGTAGATGGTGTTTTGGAAAACACTTTAGCAGCTACAGGTACATTACCCATAGTAACTTCACCACTTGGTATTGGATATAACTATGCAGATGGCAGGTATCAATTTATTGGTAAAATCGATGAAGTAAGGATTTGGAATGTTGCAAGAAACCTTACCCAAATTACTGCAACAATGAATAACAGTTTAGCAGGCAATGAAACAGGTTTAGCTGCTTATTATAATTTTAATAGCGGCATTTATAATGGAAGTGGCATTATAGTACCAAATAATTGCACCAATACGGGTGCTGTTTTAAATGGTTTTACTACAGGCACATCTTCTACAAACCCAACATTCGATTGTCCTAATACTGCTTTACCAACTTTTGCAGCACCTACATGTGCAGCTAAATTCAATGGTACAAATAGTAGAGTAGATATTGGTAGTTTAGGTGCAATGCCCAATAAAGGAACTATTGAATTTTGGATGAATCAACCATCGTTTAGTAATTATCAAATGCCAGTTACTACAATTCCAATTAACACAACTATTACTGATGGAATATTTTTTCAAACGTATGCCTCTGGGCAGTTGATTGTAAATTTTGGTAATGCCGCAAATAATCAGGTTTATGCAAGTTTTGGAAATTTAACTGCCAATAGAAACTATCATATTGCAGTCACATGGGATTTAACATCGCTTACCTACAAAGGCTATTTAGATGGTAGATTAATATTTACATCTCCACTTACATATTATCCAACCACACTGCCAAGGCTCACCCTGGGTGCAGGTTACAATGATGGCAGGTATTATAATGGCACTTTAGATGAAGTAAGATATTGGAATGTAGAAAGAACACAAGCCCAACTTATTAGTAAAGCATCTGATAGTTTAGTTGGCAACGAAGCTGGTTTACAAGCCTATTATCGCTTTAATGATAATAGCATTAATGGTGCCGGGCAAACCATTACTAACTATGCAACTGCAACCGGCGCCACGCTAAATGGCACTACAGTAAATTATGTGAAATTCCCTTGTACTGTTAATCCACCAACTTGCGGCATTACATTCAGTGGTGCAGCAGGCGAAGGAGTGCAAGTGCCACACAATGCAGCATTTAACAGCACTACAAATATTACTTATGAGGCTTGGGTAAAACAAGGTACTGATGTAGCAGTATATAGAAGAATAGTAGGTAAAGGTGGCAATGGTACTCAGGAAGCTCCGGGCATTTATGTACAACAAACTACAGGAAAGGTATCGGCAGGCATACTTATAAATGGTATACAGCAAATTGTTACATCTTCTTTAGCTATCAATGACAACGAATGGCATCATACTGCATTTACGTACGATGGCACTACATTAAAATTATATATAGATGGCTCTTTAGATGGCACATTAACTGCTGCAGGAACAATTACAACCAACTCAAGTCCTTTGGATATTGGCTATAATTCACCATTAAATCTTTATCCTTTTATTGGTAAAATTGATGAAGTAAGAGTTTGGAATACAACCAGAACATTATCAGAAATTCAAACTGCTATGAATGGTACATTGCTTGGTAACGAATCTGGACTGGTAGCCTATTACCATTTTAATGATAATAGCAGAAGTGGACAAAACAGAACGGTAACTAATTTCTGTACCACTACAGGAAGTGTTTTAAATGGCACTACTTTTGGTAACACCCTCACACCTGTATTTGAATGTGCGCCACCTCCATTTACAAATCCGGAGTGTAATATGGTATTAAATGGCACAACAGATTATGCAACAGCGCCAGGCAGTGTTATTTTAAATTTAAACCAGTTCTCTCTAGGTGCTTATGTGAAAACAACAGATGCATCAGGCAATTATAAAAATATTGTTTGGAAAGATGTAGATGGAAGTAATGCAAACTATGCATTGTACATTACCAATACCAATAAAGCACAAATTACTTTTCAGCGTAATCCAATAAGTGGCATAGCACCAAATGCAACAGGCACAACTACCATTACAGATGGTAACTGGCATTATTTGGTAGGCACATACGATGGAGCGAATTTAAAAATCTATGTTGATGGTGTGTTGGAAGCCACAACTGCCGATGCATCCCCTGTAATGACAGGTGCTAACCCATTATATCTTGGTACATCGGCAGGTTTCAATAAATATAATGGGAGCATGGATGAAATAAGTGTTTGGAATACGGCATTAGCTCCTGCACAAATCACATCATTAATTGGTCAGCAGTTGGCGGGCAACGAGGCTAATTTAGTTGCTTATTATAATTTTGATGGAATTACCAAAAGTGGTCAGGCGCAAACAATACCAAATTTATGTACTGCAACAGGTGCAGCATTAAATGCAACAACTGTGGGCTCTATTTCAACCCCATTGTTTACATGTAGTGAAATTCCGGTAAACGATCCTGCATGTGCAATTTTATTAAATGGATATGCCGATGCAGTTAAAGCAACCAATGGAACAAATGAAGTGACGTATCCTACAATAAGTCAAAACTTTACTATGGAAATAGTAGCCAAACCTTTGTTAGAAAAAAGAGGCTCGGGTACTGGGCAATATCCAATTTGGCCTGCAGGGCATTATATTGAAAATGGACAAGTTGGACAAGCATTTGTAATTGCACCCGATGCTGGAAGTGTTTTTGGTGCAGGGCATGCAGGTGTGGGCATTAGTTTAGGAACAAATGGCATTGGTGTGTATGAAGGTGCAAACGGTTATTTACAAGCACCGGCAGTGTACAATGCACCTGTTGCCGATTGGGTACACATAACCGTGGTGAGTGAAAACAATAAATTGAAATTATATGTAAACGGTGCATTAAAACATTCAGCCGCAGCTAGTGGATTTATACTACATCCAAGTATTGGTTTAGGTGGATTAGTTACTGCACTAACACCAAATTATGCAGGTTATGTGAGTGAAGTAAGGGTTTGGAATGCTGCATTATCTGCTGATCAAATTAGAAACAACATCAATGCAAACCTAACCGGTGCTGAGGCCAATTTATTAAGCTTGTATAAATTGGGCACTAATGCTAACAATGGAAATAATCAAATAATATCCGGCTTGGGAAGTATGGCTGGTAGTATTGAATATAAAACTGTTGGCTCAAATTATACACCATTATTTACTTGCGCCAACACTACTTCAGTACCAAAAGACACATTACCGGGAAGTGGAAAAATGTTGTCCTTTTCGGGGAATAACCTATATAGCGCTTTCAATAGTAGTGCATTTGCAGAATTAGGCAATTGGGGAAATGCACCCTCGCAGGGAAGTATAGCATTATGGTTCAACGCTACTACCATTAAAAACAATGCAGTATTGTTTACAACTACGCATTTCCGTAATCATGCCGGAAAGAACAAAGGATTTAATGTATTTATTAAAAACAATAAACTGTTGTTAACTATCGGAACAGATACAACAGTATCGGGTTATCAAGATACAGTTACTGTGCTCAATACTGTAGATGCAGCACGTTGGTATCATATTGCATTGAATTGGGATGCCGGTGCCAATAGTTATGCGGTTTATATAAACGGACTTTCAGTTGCAACCGGAACAACATCGTTTTTGCCAACTAAATTTGAAAGTGTAAAAGCAGGAGCGGGCATTGTACCCGGATATGCTTATGCTTGGGATGGCTATATTGATGAAATCAGTGAATGGAACAAAATATTATCGCCAACAGAAATCAAGCAACAAATGTGTAGTAAGATAAATGCTGCACAACCCAATTATACCAATGTGTTACATTATTATCGTTTTGATAATACCACCAGCAGCAATAATTTGATCAGTGATTATGTAGGTACTGCTCATGGTGTTTATATTTTATCATTCTTGTATGACTATACTATTTATGGTAACGGTGGCCTCTTCTTCCGAGAATATATACCTGCGCATTATGCAACAGATTTATCTACATCATCAGCACCAATAGGAGCCTATAGCAGCTATCAATACGCAGGCAATACCTCAACTACAGCTTTACCCATTGGAAACGGGCAGGGGGGCACGGATAATGTAACCGCAACCATCAACACCGGTACCGCCGATGGTATTCATGTTTACGGTGAAGATATGTGGCCGAATACATTCAGTGGAATAAATGATACTTTGCCGGGAAGCAAACGTTATGCAGGAGTTTTTATGGTTAATCCAAATGCAGCTGCTTATACGTTCTTATACGATTACACCAATAATCCATTTGTAACACCATTGAATGAACCCTATATTCAAATAAGAAAAAGACAAAATAATGCAGCAACATTATGGCTTACACCAACTCCTGTTACACATGATCAAGCATTAAACACCCTTACATGTACCGGCGAAAGCACAGAGTATATTTTGGCAAAAGGGGTATTTGCATTGCCCCTTAAATGGATCTCTTTTACAGCACAGTTAAATGCTAATAAACAATCAGTATTAAACTGGAAAGTGAACAACGAAACCAATGTGAAAAATTATGTAGTAGAATGGAGTACAGATGGTCGCAATTATCAACAAATTGCAATTGTATTGTTTCAAGCATCTGCAGCAGGAAATTACAATTTATTACATATGCAGCCTGTACCGGGAAATAATAATTACAGAGTAAAGCAAGTGGATAACGATGGCAGATTCAGTTATACCCATATCCAATTGGTAAAATTGAGCGATATAATTGGTATTACGGTGTATCCAAATCCAGCAACAGATATGGTTTATATTGCCGGGTTTAATTTTATTGAACACTTAGAATTGTATGATGTGAGTGGACGATTGATGATAAAGCATCAAAAGGCACAATCGTATATAAATACGAGTGCGCTTGCAAGGGGCGTTTATGTATTAAAAGCTTTATTGAAAAATGGAGCAAATTTTGAACAAAAAATAATACTCCATTGATAGCATTTCCAATTTGCATCAGTCGTATTCATTTTAAAAGTTCATTCTATACATATCTTTTTTGAACTAATATTTGTTC
>JBMOEQ010000151.1:0-7776 GCA_049314655.1 Ferruginibacter sp.
TAGTTATTGAGAATATTACCTTCTCCTAAAGTATTGGCACTGTCTATCCATACTTTAATGGGATAAAATCCATCTGGAGAAAAATTGAGGGTATGCGTTAATGTTACGGTACTATTACCATCAATAAATGGAATGGTATCATTAAATAAGAATAAACTGTCTTTATAATAAAAACGCACTTTTACATCAGCAGCAGGGTAGGGCGATCCATTATTTATAATTGCATTTACTTGGAAATTTTGGTTTACTGCAGGTGTATTATTACTAAAGCTGATATCACTTGCAAAAATGTGTAAATCAAGAATTTCTCTGGTTACTAATGGTCCGCTTTTATACGGATTAATTGTGGTACTGTTTCCAATGGAATCGGTAGCAAAAAATTGATAACCATAATTTGAACTTACTGTTAAAGGAGCGATATAAGTATAGGTTTCGCCACTTAACCAATCTTGAGTATTGCCTTCTTTTGTTAAGGAGTAGATGCCTTCATCTGCATCGGCAAAATCATGATCTCCATTTTTATCAATACCTATTTTAGGGAAACCTGCTTTTGGAGCTACGCCATTGGGATGTTTGTATTTGATGCTATAGGTGTAATTTCCCGGAGTTCCAATGCTTGGTGAAACGCCACAAGTATCATTATAAGTAGGTACAGATAAAAATTGCAAAATAGGTGCAGGACCATCGATATAACCGGTGCCCGAAACTATTGCTCTAATTAAACTTAAACCCGGTGTAGATGTACGCACAGTGATTGTACCATTATAGCTGGTTAAAGCCAATGGGGTAAACTTCACATTGAGTACAATTGATCCGCCAACAGGTATTGTGGTAACGCCATTTACAGTGCCTACAAAGCGTGTTAAACTAGAACTTACTGTTGATACCAATATGCGAACATTTCCAGTATTGGTAATGGTGAAATCTTTATTGGCAATTGTATTTAATGCAACATTTCCATAATCGAAATTGGGTGGGGTAATTGACCATGCCGGTGCAGGTAAAACACCTCTTCCTTTAATGGTTAAGTTAAAAGTGCCGGCAGAAGTTGATAAGGCTACATTGCTTTGATAAAATAAAGTGGCCGTTGGTGCAAACCTAATGGGAATAGATACTGTTGCTCCCGGCGCCACTGTTATAGGTGCAATAAATGTTGTTGTAAATGGAGCCGTTAATCCGGTTAAACTATTAATGGTTTCTGTTAATGTACCCGAATTGGTTACTACAATAGTTGAATTTTTGATAGAATCTACCACCACTGCTCCAAAATCTGTAATGCTTGGATTGATATTTATTGCACTAAAATTAACGGTTACGGTTACACTACTTGTTGCCGAACATCCCGAAGCATTGGTGGCTGTAACTTGATAGGTAGTGGTGTTTTGAGGAGACACGGTTATGGATGCTGTTGTTGCACCATTATTCCATCTATAGCTACTTCCACCTGTTGCGGTTAAAGTGGTGCTACTACCTCTTAAAATAGCTTGATTTGCGCCTGCACTTACAATTGGTTTAGCATTTACCGTTACAGTTACCGAATAATTATTGGTACTGCATCCTGCAAAATCAGTTATGCTTACTTGGTATGTGGTTGTAATAATTGGTGATACAGTGTAATTGGCTGTTGATGGACCATTCGTCCAACTATAACTGCTGCCACCTATTGCACGTAATATGGCTTGATCTCCATTACATATTGATGTATCTGCAGATACACTTGTAGGATTGGTTGCTAATCGAACAACCGTTGAAATCAATGTGTCATTATTTAAACGTTGATCGCCAGTTAATGCAGTAAATGTTTTTAGTATATAGGCCGTATTGGTTGTAGCAAAATTTGCAGGTTCTGTAAAGGTGAAATTTTCTTCAGCACCTGCAGCTATGGAAGTACGGAATGTATCTATTTGTACAGCTCCGTTATTGATACTATAGGCTACAGGGAAGTTAGTAGCAGCTGATGTACCTAAGTTTTTAATCTTTACTGTTACATTGGCTTGAGTACCTAAATTACATCCACCAACCGGACTAACCAACGCAAGCAATTGAACATCTGATGTTAACGGTGGAGTTACATTGAAGCTTACTGAAACGGAATTAGCCGCATTGAAATTTTGATTGCCCGCCTGATTGGCTGTAACGGTTACCGTGCCTCCTTGTCCTAATAGTGTAATCGTATTACCCGATATGGTAGCAACTCCAGTAACTGGCACTGTTACTATTGAAAGTGTAACCGGTAATCCAGATGTTGCACTAGCTATAACTGCAAATGGTGCACTGTTGTAACTTTTATCATTAATAGGGGTAAGATTGATGGATTGATTGGCTTTATTAATCGTGAAATTTCCACTGTTATTGCCCGAATAATTAGGGGATGTAATGGTAGCAATGGTAGCATAAGAACCTACATTAATGGGTAGGTTAGTACTGCCATTGTAGGTTATTGTATGATTAAGTCCTAATGGATTGGTTGTGGCAATATCTGCTTTTGTATTTCCATCATATACAACAGTATTATTGCTTAAAGTAATAGTAGCGAGTGCTTTATTAACGGTAATATTTATGGTGCCAGTTGCAGCATTATAAGTATTGTTGCCATCTTGCGTTGCACTTACAACTATGGTTCCGGCTCCGGTAATGGTAACAGTATTACCTACTATTATTGCAGGGCCACTTACAATAGCATAAGCAGATATCGGCAATGTAGAACTTGCAGTTGCTGAAACAGTAAATGGTGCATCGCCAAAAGTTTTTGCTGCAACCGGAGTAAAAGTTACAGTTTGATCGAGTTTAGCGATACCCATGGCTACTGCTGCTGATTGCGTTCCAATGCCACATGTATTGGTATAAGCAACTGTATAATTTCCACTTTCAAGATTAGGTATGGTAATGCTTTGGTTGGTTTGTCCAACTATTAAAACTGCATCTTTATACCATTGATAACCGGTAACACCTTGTGCTACTGATGCAGCATTTGCTGTTAGTACACGGTTCGATACTGTGATATTAGGTATAATGGTTGGAGCGGCTTCAAAAACTCTAACAGACAATGTTTTCGTTTGTCCATTTCCGCAACTATTACTAGCAGTTAATGAAATGGTATGTAAACCTGCTGTTGTAAAATTAATACTTGCACTAGAAGTGGTTGGAGTTAATGTGCCTCCACCGCTTAATTGCCAAGTATAGGTAGCCGTTTCTGTTGCACTGGCCGAATAGGCTTGAACACCAATACAAGTTGTGGTTGCGCCATTGATAGAATAATTGAGTTCGGGCACTCTACCAATGGTAATTGGATTAAAACTAACATTACTGGTATCATTGGGCGAGTTGGCTATGATGCGAATGCGGTAATTAGATCCCGCAGGGGTGTTGGCCGGTATTGTAGCATTGATGGTACCTGCATCTGTAGACGCTAAAGTGCCTATATTAACCGCACTGGCAAAACTTCCCGCTGCATTTGATAATTGAGCTGTAAATACATTAACCGTTCCAAAAGGAAGATTAACAGTAAAAGGAATGGGAATAGCGGCACCTGCACAAAAACTAGTACCAATAGTGCCTAATGTAACTTTAGGAACAGTAATAAAAGGAATGAAGAAGGTATCTCGTTGGAACAAACTCCATTGTCCGGCCGAATTTTTTACCCTTAACGCAAATTCATGATGCCCTTGCGGTATACTCACATTAAGGGGTAAACTAAATGTTTCATTAATAACTGCACCCGGAGTAGGAATAGTAATAGCAGTGCCATTGCCCACACCCGGATCTACATCTAAGAAATATTCCGCCGCAACAATATCGGGCAAATTGCTACTTGAAGTACTGATGTAAAAACCTCTACTTTCAAATAAACCCCATTTCCCATCGGCATCTTTTGTTCGTATCGCTAAAAAATGAAATCCCGAAGCTAATGAAGTAGGTAAGGTAACGTTGAAGTTTACTACTGCTCCTGCATTTACAGTAATACTTGTTCCATTGCCTACACCCGGATCGGTATCAAAGAAATATTCTGCTGCAACAATATTGGCCGCATCAGCAGTGCTACTGCCAATGAAGAAACCTCTGCTTTCAAAAAAGCCCCATTTGCCTGTTGCATCTTTGGTACGTATTGCAATAAAGTGAAATCCGGCGGCTAAACTTGTTGGAAGGTTGGCTGTAAAATTAACAGTAGATCCCGGTGTTACTGAAATAGCGGTTCCGTTTCCTACACCGGGGTCGGTATCAAAGAAATATTCTGCAGCTACAATATCGGCAGCATCAGCAGTGCTACTACCGATGAAAAATCCTCTACTTTCAAAATAGCCCCATTTGCCTGTTGCATCTTTTGTTCTTATTGCAAGAAAGTGAAATCCGGCGGCTAAACTTGTTGGAATATTTGCTGTAAAATTAACGGCAGAACCCGGTGTTACTGAAATAGCAGTACCGTTTCCAACTCCGGGGTCGGTATCAAAGAAATATTCCGCGGCAACAATATCAGCAACATCTGAAGAGTTAGAGCCGATGTAAAATCCTCTCGATTCATAAGCGCCCCATCTGCCATTAGCATCTCTTGTTCTGATGGCTAAAAAATGAAACCCATTTGTTAATGAGGTAGGAAGATTGGCTGTAAAATTTACAATTGCACCTGCAGTAACCGGAATACTAATGCCATTTCCAAATCCTGGGTCGGTATCATAAAAATATTCAGCGGCAACAATATTAGAAACATCTGATGATGTTGAACTAATGTAAAATCCTCTACTTTCATACATTCCCCAAATACCATCAGCATCTTTCATTCGTATTGCCAAAATATGAAAACCAACGGCTAGGTTTGCTGGAATATTGGCAGTAAAATTTACGATGGCACCCGCAGTAACAGGAATGCTAATGCCATTGCCTACACCCGGATCTACATCTATAAAATATTCTGCTGCTACAATATTGCTTACATCTCCTGCATCTAATGGTTTTGAAAAATTATGATTATTAAGGTTGGTTGAATTTGAATAAGGTAGGGTAGGTTTATTTTTAACATCGAGGAAATCGATTCGTTGATTTCCTCGTAAATTTTTTAATACAGATTGAACATGAATTTGAGTATGGTTGATTTCTACTAAAATGGGTACATGATTATCCTTCTCTTGTATAAGATTGGATGCATTGCTTCCCCACTGCATACTACTATTCGGTTGAACGGTTATATAATCGTCAACCATTTTAGAAGCATCAGAAAATGAATTTACTTGCGCCGATAATTGTATCGACGGTATCATCATTAGCGTATAAATCAATAACTTTTTCATGTTGTGTTGTTTAATACTACCTGCATTCTTTTAGAATGCATTTGTATACATAAATTCTAAACCACTGTATTACTTATCTTATCCCTACTACAAGGAAAGATGAAGCATATACAGTGACGTAATGCAAAAAAAAATCAAGAAATGAAGAAGGATTGAATTGCAATTAGTTGCTCTTCCTTGCTTCTACGGTTACATTTAAAGTGCCGCCTGATGATATCGTTGGGTTTGTAATATTCATACTAAAAATCAACGGTAAACGACTGCTTCTACTGTTGGCCCAATTTAAACTTCCGGTTGCATCATACAATAAGCCCAAATCTTTACCATCGGTTCCGGCATTGTTTGCAGGTCCGGCAGCTATAGAAAAATCTAATAATGCATTTGCGTTTCCGGCTAAAACATTGGCAGATGCTACCATTTGTGGATCAGTATCTGCAATATTATTACCACCATCTACATTACTATTGCTAGCCCATGGAGTATTGTTGGTTGTAGTATAAGTTAGGTTATTAGAAAAGGTAGATGAACTTATATTGCTTGCTGCATTTCTACGTACAAAAATATTATTCGTGAATATTAAAAACCTAGCAGCATTATCAGTTACTGTACGAGAGCCACTCCCGCTTCCAGACCATAAATTATGATTAAACAATACATTGGTTGTATTATTAAATCCACTTAAATTTCCTCCCAAACAACAACCTGTTTCTAAAAACCAATTGTTTTGAAAGATAAAATTGGTATAAGTAGTATTACTTGTACCACCTACTTGAGCATTTTCAAAAAAATTGCCTTCAAACAGGTAACCAGTATAAGTTGTTGAACCTTGATTAATATTTATTCCTACCCCACCAGTAAAATGGTTTCTAATAAAACGCATATTGTCGGGTTTGCTTGAATTTAAATTCACTGCAGCAAAAAATACAATTCCTTGAAGTTCTGTGTTACTTGAAGCAGCACCGGTAATTGTACAGCCACCTACCCTTGAAGTAAAAGGTAAATTTTTATTGGGTGCCCATCCCGGTCCTATAACAACTAATTGTTTATTGGAAATGGTAAAACCTGCATAATCATTTGAACTACCATGAATTAAAACGGTATCACCACTAGAACTAGCATCTACTGCCGCTTGAATGGTATTAAATTGAGCTAAAGTGCTTGGACTATTACTTACTGTTCTCATTGTAGCATTTGCAATAGAAGAAATAGCCAAAAATGTAATAAGGAAAAACTTTTTCATGTTGATTTTTTTTAATGCATGAAAGTAGAATTTACAACCCATCCAATAAATAGCTAATTTTAGCTATATGCTGTATGAAAATTTTGTTTTAGATTCTTTGCAAAAGAATTAACTGTTTGATTATCAATTCTTTAATTTTAATGACGAAATGGTGATGATTATCCACTTTTCTAGCTCTACATTTGTAAATCTCAGCTATGCAAGTAAAATACCGTAAAATAGAATTGCCTTTTCACCATCCTTTTACCATTTCAAAAGGCACCAAAACCCATCAACCTACATTATTGGTTGAACTCGATTATTTTGGTGTTAAAGGATATGGCGAAGCTCCCGCAATTAACTACTATAACATTACGGTAGATCAAATGATTGCTGATATTGAACGTAAGAAACCCTTCATTGAAAAATTCTCTTTTGCCGATCCCGAACGTTATTGGCATTATTTGCACCATCTTTTTCCGGCTAATCCATTTTTAGTAAACGCCTTAGATATGGCTGGATGGGATATTTTTGGCAAAATGCGCCGTAAACAATTGCATGAAATATGGAATTTAAATACGGCTATTGCTCCATTAACCGATTACACAATTGGCATTGATACGCCGCAAAAGATGATTGAAAAAATCAAGGAAAAACCTTGGCCTATTTATAAAATTAAAGTGGGTTTTGAAAATGATGTGGATACTGTTGCCGAATTAAGAAACCATACCGACGCCATTTTTAGAGTAGATGCCAATGCCGGTTGGACACTCGATGAAGCCCTTAATAAAATTCCCGTTTTACAAGCATTAGGTGTAGAATTAATTGAGCAACCACTTGCCAAAGATCAATTCGATGAAATGGAAACCTTGTATAATTATTCTGCTTTACCCTTATTTGCAGATGAATCTTGTGTTACCGAATCGGATGTAGATAAATGTATCGGTCGTTTTCATGGCATTAATATTAAACTAACCAAATGTAGTGGTATAACTCCTGCAAGAAGAATGATTGCACAAGCAAAAAATGCGCATTTAAAAATTATGATTGGTTGTATGAATGAAGCCAGTATTGGTTCTGCAGCAATTGCACAATTGGCACCACTGGTAGATTATATAGATATGGATGGTCCATTATTATTGAAAGAAGATATTGCCAGTGGTTTAAGTTATGATCATGGTAAAATCATCTATTCAACCTTACCCGGATTAGGAGTTGAAGTTGATGCTTTTTAATTTTTTTGGTCAATAACATTTTCAGTCTTTACTTTGTACC
>JBMOEQ010000152.1:0-7775 GCA_049314655.1 Ferruginibacter sp.
ATTTAGAGCCCGTTTAGATTAACCTAAAGCTACACGTTTGAATTCAATTACTTTCAAATCAGCGTCTACACTTTTAAGGTAGTCTGCAACACTTTTACTGTTATCTTTTACAAAAGGTTGAGCAGTTAAAGTATTTTCTTTGAAGAATTTGTTGACTTTACCTACAGCAATTTTTTCAGCCATTTCAGCTGGCTTACCTTCTGCTTTAATTTGTTCGATAGCAATTTCTTTTTCTCTTGCAATAAGTTCTGGAGAAACTGCAGATTCATCAACAGCAATAGGATTCATTGCAGCAATTTGCATTGCAACATCCTTACCCGCTTCAGCAGCAGATTTATTCATACCTACTAAAACACCCATACGATTTGCACCATGGATATAGCTAGCAACGAATTCAGCATTTACTCTTTCAAAACGAGAAACAGCAATTTTTTCACCAATTGCGGCCAACTTATCATTGATTAAATCGGCTACTTTACTACCGTTTATTTCAACAGCATTTAATTCTTCGGCAGAATTAACGCCCGAGCTAATAGCAGCATCAGCTATAGATTGTGCAAAAGCTACGAAATCTGCATTTTTACTCACGAAATCGGTTTCGCAAGAAATACATACTACGATACCGCTTTTTTGATCAGCAGTAGTTTGTGCAATTACAACACCTTCTTTGGCTTCACGATCGCTACGTTTTGCAGCAACCTTTTGACCTTGTTTACGAAGCCAATCAATAGCGGCTTCAAAATCTCCATTGGTTTCAGTGAGCGCTTTACGACAATCCATCATGCCGGCTCCTGTAGTTTGACGCAGCTTGTTAATATCAGCTGCTGTAATAGTTACACTCATGGTTAAATATTTTTATTCGCAAATTTCAGCATGAATTCAATCACACTGAAATTTGCAAAATGTTTAAATAGTTAAATCGAAGCAAATTACAAGTACATCAAAGTTGAAGCACTGTTGAATCTGCAACATTTTAATTAACGAGGACCACCTGTACCGGCTGCTGGTCTTCTACCGCCTGCACCTGGACCAGGAACACGACGTTTAGTTGGCGCAGCACCACGAGCACGCTTTCCTCTATCATCACCTTCGCCTGCTTTTTGCTCAAAACGAGCAGCACGGGCTTCACCACTTTCCTCACTATCTTGTGCATTATCATCTTCATCCTTTTCAGCTTGACGTTCGGCCAAACCTTCAGCAATAGCAGCAGTGATGTAATTAACAATAATAGCAATTGATTTTGTAGCATCGTCATTTGCAGGGATTGCAAACTCTACTTTATTTGGATCACAGTTGGTATCAACCATGCCAAAAGTAGTGATGTTTAAACGTTTTGCTTCGGCTAAAGCGATGTGCTCATGACCGATATCAACTAAGAATAAAGCAGCTGGTACACGACTAATTTGAGCGATACCACCTAATACTTTTTCCATTTTATCCTTATCACGTGTAAGGGTTAAACGTTCTTTTTTAGTTAAGTTATCGATGCTACCGTCGTTCAACATTTTTTCAATGCTTTGCATCTTCTTAACGCTTTTGCGAACGGTGTTGAAATTGGTAAGCATACCACCTAACCAACGTTCTGTAACGTATGGCATGTTAATGCGCTTTGCACAATCAGAAACGATTTCTTTAGCTTGCTTTTTAGTAGCTACGAACATGATTTTTTTACCGCTTTTTGCGATAGATTTCAATGCAGCCGCAGTTTCCTGTAAACCTTCAACAGTTTTGTTAAGGTCAATAATGTGGATACCTTTTTTCTCAGCGAAAATGTAAGGCAACATTTTGGGATTCCACTTCTTTTTCAGGTGACCGAAATGTACACCTGCTTCGAGAAGTTGCTGTTGTAAGGAAGTATTATTTTCCATTGTTGGTATTTAAAGTAGTGTTATGAATTTGTTGTTTGAGCTCATGGTTTTAAGCAGAAAAAACTGCCCAAAACCATCGGCATAATGCCATGAACCCCATATTAACGTTTGCTGAACTGGAAGCTTCTTCTTGCTTTTTTGCGACCTGGTTTTTTACGTTCAACAGAACGTGGGTCTCTTTTCAAGAATCCGCCTGCCTTTAATGTAGGGCGAAAATCAGCATTGGTTTCGATAAGGGCACGGGCAATTCCAAGCTTTGCGGCTTCTGCTTGTCCTTTAACACCACCACCTTGTGCATTGATAACGATGTCGAATTTATCGGCAACTTCAACTGCTTTTAGTGGCGCTTCAATTTGGTTTTGCAGGTATACCAACGGGAAATAAGCTTTATAATCTTTTCCGTTGATCGTAATTTTTCCGTCGCCCCTGTTGATGAAAACACGGGTAACCGCTTCTTTACGGCGTCCAACTGCGTTTTTTTGTTTTTCCATTATTTCAATTTGAATATGTAAAATGGTGAAGTGAGATTTGTTTTCTACACCTCAAAGCATTTAATGAATGATTAAAATTTAAGTTCTGCTGGTTTTTGAGCGGTATGTGGGTGATTAGCGCCAACATATACAAATAGTTTTTTGTACATCTTGCGGCCCAAACGATTTTTAGGCAACATCCCTTTTACTGCTCTTTCGATGATTACTTCCGGACGGCGTTTCAACACGTCTTTAGCAACCGCTTCTTTACGACCACCTGGATATCCACTGAACGTATCATAAATCTTCTCGTCCATTTTGTTTCCGGTGAATTTAATTTTTTCGCAATTGATTACAATTACGTTGTCTCCACAATCAACATGAGGAGTGTAGTACGCCTTATTCTTACCACGTAGAATGGCTGCGATTTTAGAACACATACGGCCTACGGTTTGATTAGTACCATCGATCACATACCAGTTGTGAGTCACGGTAGCCTCGTTCGCATGTTTGGTGGTGAAATGTAGTTTACTCATTGTATTTATTTTTAAGTGATGCCGCCGCTATCCCGGGGGCTTTTTTAAATGGAGGGCAAAAGTAGGATTTACTATTTGTAAAAAGTACAATTTTATCGTTTATTTTTTAAGGCACCTTTATAACGAATTGATTTACAGTAATTTTTTTGCTAATTATTTTAATTAGGTGGTATAAAAACATAAAAATCCCGCCACTTGGCGGGATTTTTAATCATCAACGAAGATGAAATCAATTATAATTTTTCAGCCGTATATAAGTTGGTTGCAAAATTTACAGTGATTTTATAGTTTCCTGGAACCGATGGGTTAGGGAAAGTTGGATCAGAATTTTCTTGTTTAAATTCTCCACCTAAAGCTGTTCCACCAGCAACCATACGGAATTGAGTATCCCAATTCCCTAATGTTTGAATCAATTTATAACCACCACTTGCAGTAAAGTTTACAGTTAAAGTATAGATGAAATCATCCACTTTAGTAAACTTATAGGTATTGCTTAATGTACCAGAGTTATTCCAACCATTTAAATCTCCTACAATGTAAAGATTTGCTGGTGGTGTGTAACGCTGAGAAATAACTGGTTCAGCAGAAAAACGTGCATTTTGGAAATCTACACGAACACGATAATAGCCTGAAGGTGTTGGATTTGCAAATGGAGGATCTGAATTTTCTTGTTTAAATTCTCCTGCAAAAGCAGTTCCACCGGTAATCATACGGAATTGTGTATCCCAGTTGCCTAATGTTTGAATTAATTTATAATTTCCTGCACTAGCAAAATTGAATACTCCACCATAAGTAGTGATGTCGATTTTTGAGAAATAATATTGCTTATCTAAACCGGCAGAATTATTCCAGCCATTCAAATCACCTACGATATATAAATTAGCAGGTACTGGAATTTTTGGAGGAATGCGGTATGGTGTAGCACGAATGGTAAGTACATTTGAATAGTACTTTTCATTGTTATTACCATAAGATGAAGCTACACGCATTGTAATGTTGTAAGCAACGTTAAAGCTTAAACCAAAACTTAAAAGAATGGTATTTAAGTCTTTGGCAATGTAAGATGCAGAACGAAGCCCGGTTACAGTACGAGTAACTGGTTTACGGAAATTTCCACCGGCAGTATCAATTTCAACTACATACTTATATAGATTTGAATCTTGCGCATAATCGGGATTTGTCCAATCAAGCGTTAATACGGTGTTGTTAGAATCTGCAGCAGTAGGAGCAATAGTAACCGTAGAAGGCGTTACAACTACAGCCTTACCCAAACCATAGTTAGGTAAATTGCCCACCTTGTCGCAGGATACGAATGTAACCGCTATGGCTGCTACAATCGAAATGAAACGAAAGATATTTTTCATGTTTATTATTTAAATGAGTGAATCAATATACCTATTATAATTTAACTACGGTGCAAGTTTTAGCAACCAAATCAACAGTGATAAGATAGTTACCAGCTACTGGAGGTGTATCAATTGCTGCAGGATCTGAACCACCACCTGGATTTTCTGAAATAGAACCTCCGGTTGGACTACATCCACCCCATTGTGGTTGCCATTGACCGCTTACAGTTAAAAATTTGTATTGATTTCCCGGTGTAAACGCCATTGTAATGGTGTGTTTTTTAGTAGCACGAGAATATGCAAATTTTTGAGCAGCTGGTGGGCTGTTTGTCCAATTGCTTGGTGTTCCATTACCCGTAATCCATAAATCAGGATCGTTAGAATACGGTGTAATTACAAAACTTAATACATTAGAATATACATAAGATTGAGGAGCGCCGGCTACTGAAGCACGGATACGCATTTGAATATCCTGAGGTACCAATGGATCTAAATCCAAACCACCTGGTGCTGGTAAAGTTAAGATGTCGTTGATTTCTTTTTTAGTAAAAACTTTAGACAAATCTTTTGCGATAGTAGCACCTCCAATAAAGTTTGCTTGTGTAGCTTGCTTTACTTCTAAAGTATAGGTAACATCTTGTGAACTGATTCCTGTATTGAATTTAAAGTCGGGGTTATTCCACGACATTGTAGAAAACACATCGCCGCTTGTTACGCGTGTAAATACAAAGGAACCACTTGCCGATGAAGCGAAAGTAATAGCTGAGCCATTACCATCGAAAGTAACCTTATTTTCATCCTTCTTACAGGCCATTAATGCTGCGCCCAGAAAAAGAACACCTAAGATTGATTTGAGCATTTTTTTCATGATAATAATTTTTTATAGTGATTAGTACCCTGGGTTTTGAACAAGGTTAGTATTCGCATTTAAATCTGAAGAAGGTAATGGGAATAATTTACGGAAAGCAGGCACTGAAGTTCCTGATGGAACGCCGCCTTTCCAAGCCCATACATAACTAGCTTCAACAAATTTGTTATAACGAATTAAATCGGTTCTGCGATGTCCTTCCCAATACAACTCACGAGCCCTTTCATCTAAAATCCAATCTAATGTAAGATCGCCTGCAGTGATGTTTCCTGATGTATTACCAAACGCACGCGTACGTAAATTGTTTACGTAAGTTAAAGCCAATGTAGCATCTCCACCTGTACCACCGCGTTTTACAGCTTCAGCATAAATAAAATACATTTCTGCTAAGCGGAATAAAGGCATGTCAATATCAGTGAATGTTTCGTTTTGTCCAGGATTTCCTGCACGCGTAACATTGCGATATTTAGTGATAGCAAAACCATCTGTAAAAGTACTCACAGAACTGATTTCAAGATTTTGACCAGCTTGATAGAACTGTGCTCTTGTATCACTGAAACCAGAATTATCAGGATACATATTTACAAATTGTTTTGTAGTACGGATACCACCCCAACCACCGTTTACACCAGCATTTGCAGCACTCATGCTACCACCGATAGAAGCGTGTGTTAAGAAAGTTGTACCACCATAACCTTGAGTTTTTGCGCCATCATAATTGATGGTGAAAATGAACTCATTTGAATTCAAATGGTTATCAGCTAACATCAAATGACGATAGTTAGGTGTTAAAGTATAACCTGCATCAATTACCTTTTTAGAATAGGTAATTGCTTCAGTGAACTTAGGTGTACCAATATAAACTTCGGCATTCAAATAAATACGTGCTAATAAAGCTTGTGCTGCAGTGCGTTCTGCACGACCATATTCATTGGTACGAGCAGCAGGCAAAGTTGTTTCGATAGCTTTTAATTCAGATTCTACATAAGCGAATAATTCTGCACGGGTAATTTGTGGAGGATTAGCACCACCAATTTCAGAGGCTTCAGTTACAAATGGAGGATTTCCAAAAAGATCCATCAATACAGCATATTGATAAGCTCTGATGAAACGAACTTCATCTCTATAACCTTTAATCGCATCTGCATCAGCACCACTGATACCACGAGCACTTAATTTAGCATCGGTAGATTGGCGTAAGAAATCATTTACCAATGTTATTTGGAACAATGATTTGTAGTATACACCGGTTAAAAATTGGTTACCAGATGTCCAGTTCATGTTATGAAAATCCTGAACACCAGGATCGCCCCATGCAATGATTGCTTCATCTGTGCTTAACTCTTGTGCTTTCCATAAAGAACGATAAAAATCGGAGTTTGCACCTTCATCCGAACCAGGGAAGAATACGTCGGCAGCACCCGCTGGCCCTACGTTACCGGTAAGTGCCATTGAACCATAAATTTTGGCCAACGACTGTTTATATCCGGCTGGAGTACTGTAAACCACTTCTGATGTAACATCATTTTGTGGAAACAGATCTAGCTTTTTTGTACAAGATGCCAGAACAGACACAGCAAGTAAGGCTGCTACCGGAATCTTAATAAATTTATTTTTCATGTTGTGTAATTTTCTGTTATTAACGTAAAATTAGAAATCAAGGTTCAATCCAAATACAAATGTTCTTGGTCTTGGGTAGAAATTATTATCAATACCACCACCAATTTCAGGATCAGCTCCTTTGTACTTAGTAATAATAAAGGCATTTTGAACATTGGCATTAGCACGTAATGTTGCTTTACCATTAAACACTTTTCCAAAATTATAGCCAATATTGATATTGTCCATTCTTAAGAAAGATGCATTTTGAATATAATAATCAGATAAATAATAACGTTGTCCGCCACCATTGAAACCAGATTCCAAAACGTTTTTAGAACCATTTGCTAAATAATTCAACGGATTTAAAATATTACGTTGAGTACCTGTACTAGAATATACGTTGTTGTACATATAATTTCCTAGGCTGGCACGCATTACAAATCCACCATTCCATCTTTTATAGGTAACGTTTCCGTTGAAACCTAAGAATACATCAGGATTAGCATTTTTGTAACGATACAAATCTTTATCTGTAATTAAACCATCTCTGTCTAAATCTTCAAACATATTTTCGATGGGTTTGCCATTAGCATCATATACTTGCTTGTGTACGTAGAATGCACCACGAGCATATCCAACAGAGTTAATTAACACACTATTACCTGTACCACCAGAGATACCACCATATTTTTGACCAGGGTAGTTAGGATCGTCGGTGAAAGTAAGTTTAGTAATTCTGTTACGATTGTATGTAACGTTGAAACCGAAATCTACATTCAAATCTGTTTTACGAACAATTTGAGTATTTACAGTTAACTCAACCCCTTTGTTTTCCATATTACCTACGTTAGATAATACTAGAGCAGCAAAGTTGGTACCTGCAGATTGGTTTACTACATTCAACAAATCTTTGGTTTTTTTGAGGTAGAAATCAACCGAACCTGTAATGCGTTGATCGAAGAAACCGAAATCAACGGCAATGTTGGTAGTAGCTGTTTGTTCCCAACGTAATTTATCATTGTAAGCCAATGGACGGAACATGGTGTAATATGCATTACCAAATTGGTATTGTGCAGTTAAATTAC
>JBMOEQ010000153.1:0-7770 GCA_049314655.1 Ferruginibacter sp.
TTATCAAAAATGAAAATGGGTAAAACCGGGATACCTGATGCAAGTGCATGAAAAAGTGCTGCGTTATCATTTAAGCGCAAATCTCTCCTAAACCACATGATATTCACCTTCGTCATCGTTAAAAATTTGTATCCAAACTTATAACAACAAAAGTTTTAAATAGTTGCTGTAAAACTATTGTATATTTTTTGTGTGATGATATTGGTAAAGATTGAATCGCTTAATTGTTTTACCCAACGCATATGGTACATACTGTTTGTTAAAAAAACTTCATCGGCAGTTATCAAATCATGTGCTGTTAATGTTTTTTCAACGATTGAATATTGCTGTGCTTTTAAAAAATCAATTAATCGATGTCGAGTTATACCTGCAACCGGTCCTTGATTTAAAGCAGGCGTAAATAGTTGTTCATTTTTGATGATGAAAATATTAGCGATAGTAGTATCGGCAATTCCATCAGAAGTATTGAGTAAAATAGCATCATTCCATCGACTACGTTTAGATTCTAAAGCTGCCAAAACATAAGGCAAATAGTTATTGGTTTTGAGGTTGGCTAAAATATCGCAAGATTTTTTTACCCCTGATGCAATTCCTAATACCAATCCATTGCTGTTCCATTGTTGATACTGTTCTTGGAGTGGCCAAGTTTCAATTATAAAACGGGGCTTTAAATCTTCCGGATCAAAAATGCCGCCCGCTCCTCTAAATACGTTGAGCCGTACTCTTGCCCCATTGATATGTCCATTTTTTTTGGCTAAATGCATGATTTCTTTCATTAAAAAATCGGGTGTAAACAATGCGGGTATTTCGAAGCCTAAAACTTGTAACCCATTCCACAGTCTTTCAAAATGTAAATGAGCATTTAAGAGAACGCCTGATTGAATTTTGAGGGTTTCAAAGATGCCATCACCATATCGTAAAGCCCTGCTGGATGCATTGATTATAGGTGTTTCGGCTGTAACTAATTTTCCATTGAAATTGATGTGAAGCATGGTACAAAGATGATGGATTTAAGGGTACGGAAGGTAAAGTTGGTGGAAATAAAAAAAGTCTCACGTTACGGTGAGACTTTCTATACTTACTAACGGAAATTAAATTTCTTCATTGATGATTTTATGCTTTACGGCATACATGATTAAGCCGGCTGTACTTTTGGCGCCGGTTTTAACTTTAAGTTTATCGCGGATAGCTTCTACAGTACGTGGACTCAATTCTACGATATCGGCAATTTCTTTAGTGCTTTTTTCTTCGCACATGAGTTTAAGAATGAGTGTTTCTTTATCATTCAGATGCGCTTCTTGGTGCATCATTTTTTGCGGAAGCGATTGGTTGCGCTGTTTCAGATTATTCAGCAAGGCCTGGTTGGTTAACGAGTTAAAATAATATTCTTGCTCGTAACAAGTTTTAATGGCTTCGTAAATGATTTCGCTATCACTGGTTTTGCTGAGGTAACTGTTGGCACCTAATTCCATTAATTTGGTAATCATACTATGATCGTCCATCATAGTTAGCATAATTACTTTAATATGGGGCCATTGTTTTTTTATTTCAGGCAAAGCACCAATGCCATCCATAACAGGCATTTGGATATCTAATAAAATAACATCGGGTTGAATCATTTTCAACATATTGAGCAAATGCATACCATTATCGGCTTCTGCAATTACTTTAATATCTTTTTTTGCACTGAGTGCTGTTTTAACCCCTGCTCTATAAAGAACATGGTCATCTGCAATGAGTACTTTTATAGGTTCGGAATTATTTGATTGGTTGGGCATAAAGGGTGGTTTTGTAGCAAACACTAGATTATTACCTAGAATTAACCACAAGATGAGTGAATATTTTCATTTTTTCTATAGGGCAACTACTTCTTATTTAGGATAGGAAAAATACGATATAATTGCCAAGAAATACGAACAATAAATGAAGAAAGCATTAAAAAAAAATTACAAATAACTAGTTATCAAACAGTTGCAATTTTGGTGAAATTAATCGAAAAAGTTAAATGTTTGAATTTCAATATATTAAACCGTTGAATTTGTAAACGAAAAGTCAAACAATTGTCCCCTTACTTTTTCAAAAGGAAAGATTTTTCATTGATATATACATCGCCCCAGCTGATAACATCATCCCAAGCGGTTTGAATTTTGCAATTGTACACACCACATTTGATGCGTAAGCTACAGGCTTTATCTCTGTTGCGAATAACTAAGAAAATGGTATCCGGGATATGGGTTTCGCGAGCGATAAGGGTAACTTTTATTTTATTGATTGAATCGCTATTGTATAAACAAAAATCACAGGCATTAGATAAAGCGTCGTTTTTTTGAGTTGAAATTTCTTTACGTTGTTTGTTTTCGGATTTAAAAAGTTTAAGAATGTCGATAACCAATTTAGCGCCTTCAATATATTGGGCATTGGTGCGATTATCGGTATTAATTTGGGCTTGAGCTGAAAGGTTAAGGCATACGCAAATAAGCAATACTGCTAGGGTACGATACCTCGACATAGAAAAGCATTTTGGGTTAAAAAATAAAACATGGGTAATTGCATTTTAAAGAAAAGTTAGCTGAATAGGCTACCTGAATATAACAGGTAGCCCAATACAGCAGATCATAGGTTACGCATTAACGATTAAAAACGGACCGGGTTTACAGAACGATTAACTAAACTTCCGGCAAATCTTAAAAAAGAATGCTTGTACAAATATGCTTTGTGTAAAATTGTAAACCATGAGGAAAAAACGACAATTTTTAGTGTTTTTTCTCTTTTATAAAAGGATGATTTGGGGTAGGTTTGTGAGAAATAAGATATGAAATTATATATTCAATTATTTTACAACTCCATTCAGTTATTATGCATAACTATTTCTTTTATATTCTCTATTAAAGTAATCAAGAGTTCAAGTATAAATAAAAAGATTTATTATTTCGGCTTTTACTCATTAATTGCTTTTATTCATTCTATCATTTCATCTATTTTATTTTATTCAAATCAAATAAATAATAATCATGTCATATATCTTTTTTCAATCACTTTACTAATTCATTTTTTAATGATTCAAAATCTCACTTTACTAACAATATTTAATACTATAAAATCAAAATTCTATTGGATTATAACAATTATATCTACACCTTTTATTATCTATTCTATTTTAAACATAAAAAAAATAAATGACATTGTTTTAGCACAAGCAATCACAAACTTTACATTAGTGATTTATGGATTTATTTACTTAATAAAATTATTTGTAAAAAGCACATTAAATTCTTTAATAGATGATCCAAAATTTTGGATTATTATAGGTGTATTTCTTTCAATGTGCTTATTTATTCCGAGTATTGGTTTTTCATATGTCTTTAACTCATCCTTAACTAATAAATTTTATTTGACAATAAGATCATTTGGAGTATTATCAATTTGCATCATGCACATCTTCTTTACAAAAGCTTATATATGTTTAATCAAACAGTCGAAAATATAACCATACTGTTTTTTGCAATCATTGTTTTGCTTATACTATTCAGTACGCTGATTGTATTTGTAATTTATAAATTTCAACAAAAGCAAATATTAAACAGTAACCATATTATTGAGTTAAAGACGAATCATGAAAAGCAAATGCTCTTATCTAAAATAGAAATGCAAGAACAAACTTTTTCAAATATTTCGAGAGATATACATGATAATGTAGGACAAAAACTTTCCTTAACCAAATTGTATTTAAATACCCTTATCACTCAAGTACCGGAAGCCAATGTTGAAAGTATAAAAGATACCGTAAAAATCTTAACGGAAAGCATTGAAGACTTGAGAGATTTATCCCGCAGTATGAGTACCGATTTAATCATTGCCAATGGATTAGTAAAAGGTATTGTTTGGGAAATTGAATGTTTAAATAAACCATGCTTATATGATATAAAACTTTCTATTACCGGAGAACAAATTTTCATGAATTCGGATAGAGAACTGATTGTATTTAGAATTGTACAAGAAGTATTGAACAATATCATTAAACATGCGAAAGCCCAAAAAATTGAGCTGAAGTTATCCTATAACACTACATCCTTAAATCTGTCTATTGCCGATGATGGCATTGGTTTACCTAAAAATCTTAATGTAGAAAAAAGCAATGGCTTATTAAATATCCATAAGCGTACCGAATTGCTTCAAGGCCAAATAAAAATTGGCAATAATCAACCCAAAGGAACAATCATAAACATAAATATACCCCTTCATGAAAAAGCAAGCTAGCTTCAATGTATTATTGGCCGATGACCATATTTTATTAAGAGACGCCTTGGCTAACCTCATTAATAATTTTACCGAATTTAATATTATTGGCGCCGCAAATAATGGCAAACAATTGATTGATTTGGTAAAACGTGGCCCAGTTCCACAACTCATTATACTCGATTTAAACATGCCCGAAATGGATGGCTATGAAACTGCATTGTGGCTGCATGAAAATTATCCCGATATAAAATTACTTATACTCACCCTGTATGATTCTGAAATTGCACTCATCCGTTTATTACAATTGGGTGTAAAAGGATTTCTTAAAAAAGATGTGAGTCCAAGTGAATTAAAAACCGCCATGCTCTCTATCATCAACGATGGTTATTATTATGCCCATGATACCACCGGAAAATTAGCGGCCTTATTTAGAAAAAATGGGAAAGAACAAACATCGGTAGACCGTGCCATGCTTTCTTCAATTGAAATTGAATTTTTGAAATTGGCCAGTAGCGAACTCACTTACAAAGAAATTGCCGATGTAATGAAGTTAAATCCACGAGCTATCGATAATTACAGAGACAGCTTATTTGATAAACTTGAAGTGAAAAGCAGGGTTGGATTGGCTATTTATGCCGTTAAAAATGGCATCGTTAATTTATAGCAGTTCAGTAATATTATTACTCAATTTCTTTGATTATAATATCCTTTACTTCAAGAATAACACGCTCTAATTTATCTATTAATCCTTGTAGTTGTTGTCCGCCTACTTTATTCTTTGCAAACTCTTCTATTGAACGAATTTCGGTTTTCAGTGAATGAATATTGAGGTTATCGATTGTAGGTTTAATGCGATGTGCCAAGGCATAAATGCGATCAAAATCATCCTGTACAAAACCTTCTTTAATTTCTGCAACGGTAGATGGAATTTGTTCTAAGAACAATGCAATCATTTTATTTACAAATGCCGCATTGCCTTTACTGATTTCTTTCAATTTTGAAAGATCATACAGTTTATTTTCATCTATTGGTTGATCAAATTTGGGTTGTGCAACAATGGCCTTTCCTTTACCTAACCAAATAGAAACAATTCTTAATAATTCTTCTTCCTTAAAGGGTTTCGACAAATAATCATTCATGCCAGCTTCTAGGTACTTTTCGTTATCGCCTTTCAAAGCATTAGCCGTTAATGCAACCAGTGGCAATGTAACACTAAACGACTTCCGTATAATTCGAGTTGCTTCAATACCATCCATAACGGGCATTTGAATATCCATCAATACCAAATCGATAGTTTCCATTTTAAGCAATTCTATAGCATCTTTTCCATTTGTAGCTTCGAATGTTTCAATTGCATAATGCTTGAGAATTGTACAAGCCACCAAGCGATTTAAATCATTATCATCCACCACTAAAATACGTTTGCCTTTCAATACACTTGAATCTAACGTATAACTATCTTTTGATGGCAAATCGGCACCGGTTCCTTTGATGAATTTAATCTGAAAAGTTATACTTGTACCAACGCCTTTCTTACTTTCAACTTGTATTGTTCCACCCATCAATTGCACCAAATCTTTACTAATACTCATGCCTAAACCGGTACCTCCATATTTTCTTGTAACCGACGAATCTTCTTGTGTAAATTTTTCGAAAATATTTTTTACATATTCTTCATCCATACCAATACCTGTATCTTTTACAGTAATAGCAACTGTTTGATAACGCGCAGCATCTTCTATTACTGTACAACTTAAATCAACATACCCTTTTTCTGTAAACTTAATACTGTTGCTCATTAAGTTTAAAAGCACTTGATTTAATCGATAAGGGTCGCCAATTAATACAGGAGAAAGTTTATAATCGCAGGAACTATTAGAAATTAAAAGTCCTTTTTCTTCTGCACGATGGGTTAACACTTGCATCGCCCTACTGATGACCGTTTTGGGTTCGAAACCAATATTTTCGAGTGAAAGTTTTCCTGCTTCAATTTTAGATAAATCAAGAATATCGTTGATAATTATCATTAAATTTTCTGAAGCGGCACTTATATTTTCAAGGAAAAACCGTTGTTGATCGTTTAAAGTGGTTTTAGAAAGTTGGTTAGACATGCCCATGATGGCATTCATAGGCGTTCTTATTTCATGACTCATATTAGCCAAGAAAGCTTCTTTAGATTTGGAGGAGGCTTCTGCCTGTTCTCTTGCATCAATAAGTTCGAGCTCTAGTTTCTTTTGCTCAGTAATATCTAAATGGATTCCGATAGAGCCAATTAATGTACCATCATCATCATATCTTGGTGCGCCACTGATGAGCCACCATTTCATATCTCCTTGCTTATTTTTAATTACAATTTCATAGGCATCGGAGGCGCCTTTTTTTCTTAACTCGTTTTTTTGTTCTATGAGTTCAGTATTATCGCCACGTACAAATAATTTTGCCGCAACTTTACCAATCAATTCATCTCTATTATAACCACTCATTTCACAGAAACTATGGTTGGCAAAAATAATTTTTTCATCCAAGTTCACTTCCAATAAACCCAAGTTCATATTGGCGATAATGCTGCGGTACTTATCTTCTTCTTTCTTCAATAATTCTTCCGCCATTTTCTTCTGGGTAATATTCAAAATAAAACCGGTAAATACTTTTGAGTCAGTTTCGGACCAATAAGAAAATGAAGCGGTAACCGAGCACCAAATTGTACCTTTTCCTGGCACTATTAACCTGCTCTCATTATAAAATGGTTCAAGTGTATCGCGAGAATGCCTGTTTTTTTCTGCATTTTGTTTTTGATCATCTGGATGAATAAAAGTATAATGATGTAAAAAATCTTCTTGAGAAATGCCAATAATTTTTTCAATTGCCGAACTGATGTATCGATAACCCTCTGTACCATCTTTTCTATATTCGTACTCAACAATAACACCCGGTATATTTTCAGATAACGAACTAAATTGTTTCACCCTTTGCTCTAATTCCAATTCTGTTTGTTTGATACGGGTTATATCGGTATGTGTACCAATCATTTTTAAAGGCTTACCGGCTTCGTCTTTTGCTATAACTACACCCCTATCTAAAACCCATTTGACAGAACCATCTTTATGTTTTAGTCTATACTCTAACGTATGGTGATCAATTTCGCCTTTACGCGTAAGTTTATCATTAGCTTTTAAAAGCGGAATATCTGGCGGATAAATACTGCTCCACCACAGTTGGTCGTTTTTCTTATAATCACTGGTAGAATAGCCTAACAAATCATTCTCTTCTTTGGAGAAAATGGTTTCGCCTGTGGTAAAATCATGTTCCCAAACATTATCGCCAATTTTTTGTAAAGTGGCTCTAAACATTCTTTCCGAATCTTTTAATTTTTGTTCCGCTTCTTTTTGTTGAGAGATATCTTCTAAAATTGAAAATTTCTGTATTACTCTTCCATTAACATCAAACACAAATTGTCGGTTTAACCTACCCCAAAAAGTGGATTGATCTTTCCTGTAAAATAAAAATTCTTCGGTAAATCCTCTTTGCTTG
>JBMOEQ010000154.1:0-7742 GCA_049314655.1 Ferruginibacter sp.
TAACCTGGGCCGATATGGGCGCCATTGGTTGGTTGGTAGATGGTGCCGCTATCATGAATCAAGTAATGCTTACCCGTACTTCGTATGGCCCATACGCTAGAGCAATGGTACGCATTTGTAAAGAAGAAAGTTTTCACCAACGACAAGGTTTTGAAGCCTTATTGGTTTTATCAAAAGGCTCGGCCCAACAAAAAGCAATGTGCCAAGATGCCATCAATAGATGGTGGTGGCCAAGTTTAATGATGTTTGGTCCAACCGATAGCGAATCTACCAACAGCGATCAAAGTATGCTTTGGAAAATAAAACGCAAAAGCAATGACGAACTGCGCCAAAATTTTGTAGATATGATTGCCGAGCAAATTAAAGTGTTGGGCATGGTACTTCCCGATCCGGATTTAAAATGGAATGAAACCAGAAAACATTACGATTTTGGCCCCATCAACTGGACCGAATTTTGGAATGTAGTAAAAGGCAATGGCCCTTGTAATAAACAACGCATGCAAGCCCGTATCAAAGCTCATGAAGAAGGTGCTTGGGTTCGCGAAGCCGCAACTGCTTATGCTAATAAAATGGCAAATAGGAATAAAGAAGCAGCAGCATAATAGTTTAGAAGTTTAGGGTTGAGAAGTTTAGGGGTTGAAAAGTTGAGTTGAACTACCACTACTGTATAAACCTATTAAACTTTATAAACCCTATATTCCATATAAACTTTACAAACCCAATAAACCTTATAAACTATAAAAACTATATCACTAACTAAACCATACGCATATGCGCTTTTTACCTACCAAATATTTCAATGGCGATATTCCCGAAACAGGGGGCGGTAACGAACCTACTGTAAACAACCAAGCCTTAGTAAAAGCCGAATGGCCATTATGGGAAGTATTTATCCGAAGCAAACAAGGGCTCGATCATAAACATGCCGGAAGCCTACATGCTGCCGATGCACAAATGGCTATCGAAAATGCACGTGATGTTTATACCCGCAGAATGGAAGGCGTAAGCATTTGGGTAGTAGAATCTAAATATATTCACGCTACCAATCCAGATGAAGCCGAAAGTTTATACGAACCCGCTAACGATAAAATTTACCGCCATCCTACATTTTATGTGCTGCCCGATGAAGTAGGACATATGTAGAAATACAATGGTGGAACGGTGGTTGAACGATGGTTTAGGAGTTTAGTGGTTTAGAAGTTTAGTTGAACTACCAATACTTTATAAACCTAATAAACTTTATAAACTATATACACGTTTAGAAGTTTAGCATTGCTTCCACTACTTTATAAACTTTATAAACCTTATAAACCATATAAACTATATAAACAATAAACACTCCAAATACTTCCTCATAATGAACGCAACAATCAATTATCTTTTACACGCAGCCGATACCAATTTAATTTTATCGCAACGCAATAGCGAGTGGTGCGGCCACGGTCCGGTGCTGGAACAAGATATTGCCATCACCAATATTTCATTGGATTTACTCGGACAAGCACGTAATTTTTACCAATACGCCGCAACTTTATTAAACGATAATACTACCGAAGATCAACTCGCTTATTTTAGAGATGAAAGAGCTTATAAAAATCTTTTGTTGGTAGAACAACCAAAAGGCGATTGGGCACAAACCATCTTACGCCAATATCTTTTTAGTCAATTTCAATTTTTGTTGTACCAACAATTACAACAGCATACCGACACACAAATTGCAGCCATTGCAGTAAAATCTTTGAAAGAAACTACTTACCATTTGCGGTGGAGCAGCGAGTGGGTATTGCGCTTAGGCAACGGAACCGATGAAAGTAAAAAAAGAATGATTCAAGCCATCGACAATCTTTGGAATTATACTGGCGAAATGTTTGTAGCTGCCGATTACGAAACTGAACTAAACATCAACCTGCAACCCATTCAAACACAATGGACCGAAAAAGTAAATGCACTTTTTAATGAAGCAACACTTACTGTTCCACAAAATATTTTCCAGCATTTGGGCGGCAAAACAGGTATGCATACCGAGCACATGGGCTTTATCTTAACCGAGTTGCAATACGTACAACGTGCCTATCCGGGTTGCGAGTGGTAAAAGCAAAATAAGTATTTGGGCGTGCCCCACTTGGGTGGGTCGGGCTGTTCGCTACTAGTACGCTTACCTTCGGTATTGCGGGCTATCCGCTTCCATCCCTCACGCAATGCACGTTAAGTTTTGAAAAGTATTTTTCAGCGGCAAAAAGAAAGCAGCAGCATGACAAAAGCATCCATTCTCGAAATTTTATCTACCGTTTGCGATCCCGAAATTCCGGTACTTACACTGGCCGATATGGGCATTATTCAAGATGTAATATTGCACCCAAAAGAAACCGAAATCATCATAACGCCAACGTATAATGGCTGTCCGGCTATGGATATGATTGCCGTTAATATCCGTTTAGCACTCTTGCAAGAAGGTATTCAACCCATAAAAATTACAACAGTATTATCCCCCGCTTGGACAACCGATTGGATGACCGAATCCGGTAAACAAAAACTCAAAGCCTATGGTATTGCTGCGCCCAATAAACAATTTTCCATTGCACAAGATGGTGTAGAATGTCCACAATGCAATTCTACCAATACCCGTTTATTAAGCGAATTTGGCAGTACTGCTTGCAAAGCCTTAATGCAATGCAACGATTGTAAAGAACCGTTCGATTATTTTAAATGCCATTAATCTCCCTTGAAAACACAAAGTAGAATTTTAGATTTTAAACTACAGCATCCGAATAACATTTAGATTTGTACAATCAATCTCTAAATCATTTTATATGTCGTCCATATTACGCCATTTCAACAACGGTATAGTACAACTCACTTTAAACAGGCCCGATAAATTCAATGCGTTCAATCGAGCAATGGCATTGGAGTTTCAACAATATCTTGATGATGCTGCTGCTGACGAAAATGTACGCGCCATACTCATCACCGGCAATGGAAAAGCCTTTTGTGCCGGACAAGATTTAAGTGAATTATTGGGCGATAATGCGCCCGGCTTTGAAGTCATTTTAGCCGAACATTATAATCCAATTGTTCAACGGTTGCGCCAAATTCCAAAACCTATTGTTGCTGCCGTAAATGGCGTAGCAGCAGGTGCCGGCGCAAATATTGCTTTAGCTTGCGATATTGTTGTTGCAACCGAATCGGCTTCCTTTATTCAGGCTTTTAGTAAAATAGGATTGATACCGGATAGCGGTGGTACATTTACTTTACCCCGTTTAATTGGTTTTCAAAAAGCAAGTGCCTTAATGATGCTAGGCGATAAAATTAACGCAGCAGAAGCAGAACGATTGGGTATGATTTACAAATTTTTTCCGGATGAAACTTTTGTACAAGAAAGCATGCAAATTGCAAGTACATTGGCACAAATGCCCACTACCGGATTGGCATTAACCAAACAAGCTTTAAATGCATCTTTTACCAATACGCTAGAGCAGCAATTACAAGTAGAAGATCAATTGCAATTTAAAGCCGCACACACCCAAGATTATGCAGAAGGGGTGCAAGCATTTATTGAAAAGAGAAAACCGAATTTTATTGGAAAATAGATTTACAATAGTTGAACGATTGTTTAACTATGGAGTAACGTTTGTTTAGCAGTTGCACTGCACCAACAACTTTATACACTTTATAAACCTTATAAACTTAAATCTCCATTTACTTTTCGAGTAGTTAAATAACACCCAACCTTCAACATTTTTTCTCCAACTTTATACACTCAAAAAAATCCCATGCAACCTAGTCCCCAAGCAGTAGTACAACACATGATGCAACACGATTTGTTTAGTCAATGGTTGGGCATTTCAGTAATAGATATTCAAGAAGGCTATAGTAAAATCACCATGACCATTAGGCCCGAAATGATCAATGGCTTAGGCATCATCCATGGTGGTGTAGCATTTTCTTTGGCCGACAGTTGCTTTGCGTTTGCTTGTAACAATAGAAATAATTTATCTGTTGCATTAGACACTTCTATGAACTTTTTAAAACCGGTTCATGTAGGTGATGTTTTAATTGCCGAAGCCAAAGAAATACATAATGGAAAATCTACCGGCTTATATTTAATTACCATCACCAATCAACACAATATTACCGTAGCTATTTTTAAAGGCAATTGTTTTAGAACGGGTAAAGTGTTGGTAGATGCATTTATTTAGGATTGAAGTAGACTGCACATCATAGACATTATGCGAAATGTATAGTTTATAAAGTTTATAAGGTTTATGTTGTATGAAGTACTTTAATGCTACAGTAGATAATTAGCATATAGCGTTTATTAGGTATATAAAGGCTTGCGTTTAGGGTTCATATTTAAGGTAATTTGGGGTTTAGATGATGTAAAAAAAACAGGAATTGGTGTTGAAATTACACTTGTATTTTTTATTCAAAAGTGTAGCTTGCTGTATACTATTATTTATATGGACCAAGCTTATTTTAGTTTTGAAAATTTAGAACTTTGGAAAAAAGGCAGACAATTTAAGCTAACCATTAGAGCAATTGTAAAACAATTCCCTATTGAAGAAAAATATAAACTGAATGATCAATTAATCAGAAGTACCAGGTCATTTAATGCATTAATAGCTGAAGGGAATGGCAGATATACATTTCCCGATCAAGTACATTTTTGTATTCAAGCACGAGGCTCATTATATGAAACCATCAATCATTTAATAGATGCACATGATGAAAATTATATTGACGCCAATCAATTATCGACATTAAAAAATTTAGCAAAAGAATTAGAAAGGTTACTTCATGGATATATTGCATATTTGAGAAAAATGAAAACAAAAAGCAACGAAAAAAATAACAAAAACCAATCCTAACTTTATAAACTTTATAAACCCTATAAACCCTATAAACCCTATAAACCTTATAAACCCTATAAACTTTATAAACCACCAAATTCCTCCACGAATGGTCTACCAATTCAACCACCACATCCCCGTTATTCATGAATCTTCATTTATTCATCCGCAAGCGGCGGTAACCGGCAATGTAATTATTGGCAAAGATGTATATGTGGGACCCAGTGCTGCAATTCGTGGCGATTGGGGACAAATCATCATTGAAGATGGTTGTAATATTCAAGAAAACTGCACATTGCATATGTTTCCAGGAACCACAGTTTGGTTAAAAGCCGGCGCACATATTGGGCATGGAGCCATCATTCATGGCGCTACCATTGGTCATAATTGTTTAGTAGGAATGAATGCCGTTATAATGGACAATGTTGTTTTGGGCGATGAAAGTATTGTTGGTGCATTAAGTTTCATTAAAGCCGATGAAGTTTTTGAAAACAGAAGTTTAATTGTTGGCAATCCTGCAAAAAGAATTAAAGCAGTAAGCGATGAAATGATTGAATGGAAAACAAAAGGCACGGCATTATATCAACAATTACCTGCTACTATGCACCAACATTGGAAAGCTTGCGAACCCTTAAGCAGCATTCCCGAAAACCCATTACCAACTGCAACCGAAGTATACAAAACCTGGAATGAATTGAAAAGAGAAAAGGAATAATGCCTTTTGCAAATTACCCCTAGTTAAAATTGAATTTTTGGAAAAAATGTTTCGTTTTTGGCAAACAATGCTGCAATACATCAATTAACTATAACATTCTACAGATAAGCATAAAACAATATAAACGCTACACCAAACATTTAACTGAATAGATGTTTTACTATTTTTTGAAAGATTCTGCTAATTGGTTCTTTATAACCTATAAACAGGCGTTGTATTGAATCTGCATCTATTAAAAGCTAAACACTACCTTTGCTGCAATCATGGAACGTACAAATTTTGTAGATCAGATACGCATTTTCTGCCGAAGTGGACACGGTGGTGCCGGCAGCAGGCATTTTGCCCGAACCAAATACAATGCTATGGCAGGGCCCGATGGTGGTGATGGTGGCAGAGGCGCACATATTATCCTTAGAGGCAATACGCAATTATGGACCTTACTCCATTTAAGATATTTTAAAAATGTATTAGCCGAAGATGGCGAACATGGAAATAAAAATAACAGTACAGGTAGAAATGGTAAAGATATTATTATAGAAGTTCCATTGGGTACTATTGCTCGTGATGAAGAAACCGGAGAAACAGAAGCCGAAATATTAGAAGATGGTCAGGAAATTATTTGGGTACCTGGCGGACGAGGTGGTTTAGGTAATACGAATTTTAAATCGGCTACCAATCAAGCGCCCGATTATGCTCAACCCGGTGAAGAAGGTATTGAAGGATGGAAAGTTTTAGAATTGAAAGTTTTAGCAGATGTAGGTTTAGTGGGATTTCCAAATGCCGGAAAATCTACCCTCTTATCTTCCATCACTGCTGCTCGCCCCAAAATTGCTGATTATGCTTTTACTACCCTTACCCCACAATTGGGAATGGTAGAATATAGAGAAGGAAGAAGTTTTTGTGTGGCCGATTTACCCGGTATTATTGAAGGTGCAGCCGAAGGTCGTGGATTAGGACATCGTTTTTTACGCCATATTGAACGCAACTCTATTTTATTGTTTTTATTACCGGCCGATTGCCCCGATCATAAAAAAGAATTCAACATTTTGGTGAACGAATTGGAAGAATATAATCCCGAAATGTTGCAAAAAGATTTCATCATCGCCATCAGTAAAAGTGATATGCTCGATGATGAATTGAAAACAGCCATAGCTAAAGAATTGCCTGCAGGTGTGCCGCATATTTTTATTTCTTCGATAACCGGACAAGGATTAACCGAGCTTAAAGATCTGTTGTGGCAAGCCCTCAATCAACCCGATCAAAAATCCTTAGTACACTGAATATCATTTTCAAATACCTGAAAGATTTTTATGAAAAGGAATTCAATGGGTGGTATCTATTGAGTGTTTTGTTACTATTAGGATTAATGATTTACCTCAATTATTGGCATGCGCTAGAAAAAAAATATGTTGGAGGTTACCCTACTAAAACAGCCAATTTTATTGGGTATTATTTATTGTATTTCATCCCTTTTGCAACTGCCTTTCTGCTGCAATTGTTAGTATTCAAAAATCAAAAATATTGGGGTAATGGATGGTTTTGGTTTATACTTATTATTGCACCTGCACTCTTTTCATTTAGGGTAAATTTCAATTTTCATCAACCTTTGATAGCTGAAATTTTTGAAGGGAAAGATGCAATTTTTTATCGCTATAGTTTTAACTGGATTGTACGGGCATTGGTACTTATTATTCCAATTGTTTTAATATGGTATTTTAAAGATCGCCTCCATCAACCTTTATATGGAACAAATGGCTTGGATACTATTCAACCCTATTTCATCATGGTGTTGTTGATGTTACCCTTACTAGCTTTAGCCGCTACACAACCCGATTTTCAAGAGGTATACCCAAAGGCCCAATTGCTCAAAGGCATCAATTCAGCCACCATTTCAGGAAAAATGAAATATGTGATTTTTGAGCTTTGCTACGGATTTGATTTTGTGAGTATTGAGATTTTTTTTCGAGGGTTTTTAGTGTTATCACTCCTTAGTATTTGTGGCTACCAAGCCATCATTCCAATTGCATGCTTTTATTGCAGTATACATTTAGGCAGCCCGATGGGTGAAGCTATCAGCAGTTTTTTCGGTGGTTTATTATTAGGCATCATAGTGTACAATACCGGTAGTATTTGGGGCGGATTATTTGTACATTTAGGTATTGCATGGTTAATGGAATTAG
>JBMOEQ010000155.1:0-7725 GCA_049314655.1 Ferruginibacter sp.
TCCGAAAATATTAATTAAATCTATTTTGATTTTTTGAGGAATTTTTCTGTTGCCATAATACACTTCTTCTAAAGTATCTGTTTTAATCAATATTGAATCTGTAGCTGATAACTTTAAGTACCATTTATAAAGATTATTGTTATTTAATAGAATGGTTTGAGCAGTTGTTCCTTTGTGGTTCTGCACTTCATAAATATATGTTTGTTGGGCATTTAATGATGCAAAGCCTTGCATACACAAAAGCATTAATATCAAATTTTTCATTATTGTTGAATGATTTAGCTAGAAAAGAAAAAATGACTTTCTTTAGAATTGAAAGCTGTTTATTGTAAAAGTTGAGTTTAAAGAATAGATTCAACTTTATAAGAAATTACATAAAAGTTAATGCTAATCTAGGAAATGAAAAAAGCCGATACAATTGTACCGGCTTAGTGACCGCGTTAGGATTCAAACCTAAAACCTTCTGATCCGTAGTCAGATGCTCTATTCAATTGAGCTACGCAGCCATTTTTTTAGTGGAGGGCAAAAATAGCTTTTTATTTTATTCATCCCAAACCTTTCCGCATTTTTGTACAATATTTTTTATTTATGAAAATACAATTCTGGTCTGTGGGCAAATCAAACGAATCTTATGTGAATGAAGGCATTGTGCTTTTTAATAAGCGTTTAGCACATTATTATCAGGTAGAATGGAATATTATCCAACCTCCCAAAAATATGGCTAGTCTTGAAGCTAATGCTCAAAAACAAAAAGAAGGCGAACAAATTATACAATCTTTACACAAAGAAGATTATTTGGTTTTGCTAGACGAAAGGGGAAAACAATTTACGAGCGAACAGTTAGCCAATTTTATACAACAAAGAGCTAATGACAGTACAAAAACACTGGTTTTTTTAATTGGTGGTGCTTTTGGTGTAAGTGATGCCGTAATGAAAAGAGCCAATTTTACTTGGAGTTTATCGCCCCTCGTTTTTCCACATCAATTGGTACGTTTAATTCTCTCAGAGCAAGTTTATAGAGCTTGTACCATTAATAGAAATGAAAAATACCACCATGTTTAAAATGATGAATGTTAAAGGTTAAATTTTAAATGAAAGCTCTTTTTAAGTTAATAGGGATTAAAAGGTTATGAGGTTTATAATGTGTCTAAAGTGATTAGTCTCTTCACTAAACCCTAAACTTCTAAACCCTAAACCTTCATTCTACTATCGTTCAACAATTGTATTCCTATGCTAATTTAGCCAATGCTTCCTTAATCCTTGCCCAGGCCTTTTCAATATTTTCCATACTATTGGCAAAAGAAAATCGAACACAATTGGGTTCGCCAAAAGCCAATCCCATTACGGAAGACACATGTGCTGCATGCAATAAATACATTGAAAAATCTGCTGAGTTGGTAATGGTAGTCGTACCATCTGTTTTGCCAAAATAAGCACTCACATCAGGGAAAATATAAAATGCACCTTCTGGTTCCGAACATTTAATACCCGGTATATCTTTTACCAATTCTAAAACCCTAGCTCTTCTTCTAGTAAATTCTGCAGTCAATGCAAAAGAAGGCGCAGTATCGGTTGTTAATGCTACAACAGCGGCTTTTTGAGCAATAGAACAAGTGGCACTGGTAAATTGTCCTTGTAGTTTTTCACAAGCTTTGGCTATATCTAAATTTGCAGCTATGTAACCCAATCTCCAACCGGTCATAGCAAATCCTTTACTTAAACCATTTACAATAATTACCCTGTCTTTTATTGAATCAAATTGTGCAATACTTTCATGTTTGCCCACAAAATTGATGTATTCATAAATTTCATCAGCTATAATGTAAATCTGAGGATGTTTTTCAAATACTTCCACTAATGCGGCCAATTCTGCTTTACTGTAAACAGCTCCGGAAGGATTACAAGGTGAGGAGAAAAGAAATACTTTAGATTTTGGCGTTATTGCAGCTTCTAATTGATCAGCTGTAATTTTAAAACCACTTTCCAAGGAAGCATGAATTTCTACTACAGTTGCTCTTGCAATCTTTACTAATTCTGAATATGTAACCCAATATGGAGTGGGAATGATAACCTCCTCTCCTTCATCGGCTAAAGCTAAAATAACATTGGCTAAACTTTGTTTGGCTCCTGTTGAAGCTACAATTTGCTCCGGAGTGTAATCTAAATTATTATCGCGTTTGAGTTTTGTACATACTGCAGCTCTTAAATCGGGATAACCGGAAACAGGTGTATAATGACTAAAATTATCGTTAATTGCTTTAATAGCAGCGTCTTTAATATGTTGAGGGGTATCAAAATCGGGTTCGCCCAAACTTAAATCAATTACATCAATACCTTGGGCTCTGAGTTCTCGACCTAATTTGGCCATTTTTAAGGTTTCGGGTTCGGCAAATCGATTGAGTAAACTAGATAATTCCATGCTATTTTTTTTATGGGCACGAAATTAAGAAAAAACATCAACTTAATTTCATCTTACAAAAAGTATATTTTGTAGAATTTAATTTTTAAAATGATTGAATATGTTCGAAATTATTTAAGAATATTTCAATATTTAACAATCTTATCCAATATTCACTTTAATAATCTATTTGCAAATGCAATTCAGAAAATTAAAAATCTAAAGAGAAACTGAAGATGGATTTACATATAATGATTTAAGCTGTTGTATAGGCGTTCCATCCATATAACTAAAGATTCTATAGATGTCATGTAATTGCTTGAATTTAAATTAATGCGAGTATAGCATCAAAGCATTTTTCCCCTATCTTTGCGGACTTCTAAATTTTAACAAAGTAGCTACAAAAAGTATCAGATTATGAAATTGAAAGGCTTAGTATGGTTTTTTGCCATTGCTTTAACCCTGATCTCCGTTTGGGAACTGTCGTACACTTGGGTTGTACGCAGCTATGAAGGCAAAGTAAAAGTGCAGGCAGAGCGATTTGTAAAATCGCAATTCCCTAATGCCAAAGGTGAAGACAAAGATTTGCTTGTAAAAAGCAGAATGCAGGTTATCCTTGATAGTACCAGGGATAAACAAATTTATCCTGTAATCGGTACTACTTACCAAAAATGTAAGGAAAACGAGTTAAATCTTGGACTAGATCTTCAGGGCGGTATGAGTGTAACAATGGATGTAAGCCTTGAGGGTTTATTGAAATCCATGAGTAATAACCCAAAAGATCCTGCTTTATTAAAAGCAATCCAAACGGCCAATGCTCTACGTATTAAAAATAATGCAGATTACATCTCTCTTTTCAAAGATGCGTACGCTCAACAAAATCCAAATGCAAAATTGGCGTCTTTATTTGCAGGTGCTGGCAAGCAAGTGAAAATAACAGATAACGATGATAAGGTTATTGAAACTATTCGCACTACAGCTAAAGGTGCTATCAATGAAACCTATAAAATTCTTTTAAAACGTATCGATAAATTTGGTGTTGCTCAACCAAGTATCAATAAAGATGAAGTGAAAGGCATCATCAATGTTGAATTAGCTGGTGTTACCGATAAAGAAAGAGTACGTAAATATTTACAAGCAAGTGCAAATCTTCAATTTTGGGAAGTTTACAATATTGGAGAAATTTCAAGTGCTTTAGAAAATGCGGATAAAGCAGTTACGGATTACCTAAGTGGTATCACTTTGGATTCTACCGGTAAACCAACTGGCGACACATCAAAACTTGCTGCAAATAAAAACGCATTCCTTAAAGTTATTAATCCTATTAGTCCGCAACAAGACAAATCGGGCAAACAATTTTATGCGGCTGCTATTGGTAGCGTACTATTAAAGGATACAGGAACTTTTAACCGTTACTTGAATCTTGATTTGGTTAAAAACAGTTTCCCAGCTGATATGAAGTTTTTATATGGGGTTGAAGAAAAGAATGAAAAAGGCGGACAACGTTATTACCCACTCTATGCTATTAAAACTGTATTAGGCAGCGATAAAGCGAAATTAGAAGGTGAAGGTGTTGAAGAGTCTACTCAAGGTTTTGATGACCGTGGAAATGCTTCTATTAAGATGCAGATGACCAATGTTGGTTCAAAAACTTGGGCTAAAATGACAACAGATAATACCAATCGCCCAATTGCAATTGTATTAGATGATGTGGTTTACTCTGCTCCAAATGTAAATGGCCCAATTGAAGGTGGTAATTCCGAAATCTCTGGAAACTTTACAATCGAACAAGCACAGGATTTAGCCAATATTCTTAAATCGGGTAAAACCAATGCTCCGGCTAAAATTGTTGCTGAACAAGTTGTTGGACCAACTTTAGGTAAAGATGCTGTTGAAGGTGGTGCTAAATCATTCTTAATATCATTCATTGTAATTTTTGCTTTAATGTTGGTGTATTATAATACAGCAGGATGGATTGCAAATATTGCCTTAGTATTAAACTTGTTATTTACCATTGGTATTCTAACGGCAATGGGCTTTACGCTAACAGCTGCAGGTATTGCAGGTTTAGTATTAACCATTGGTTTAGCGGTAGATACCAACGTAATTATTTTTGAAAGAATTAAGGAAGAGCTTACTAAAGGAAAAACGTATTCTCAAGCAGTGTCGGATGGTTACAAGCGTTCATTAGCTCCGGTTATTGATGCGCACGTTACCTCTTTCTTAACTGCTGCAATCTTATTTACTTTCGGTCTTGGCCCGGTATTAGGTTTTGCTACTACACAAATGTTGGGTATTACCTTATCCTTATTCTGTGGTATTTTGGTATCTCGTTTAATTACTGATTTTTGGACAAACAAACAACGTCACTTTAATTATTTCACTGGTGTTTCAAAGAGCATCTTTAAGCATGCTAACTTTAAATTCATTGAATACAGAAAGTATACATACATGATTTCTGCTGTAGTACTTGTATTAGGTATTGCTGCTTATTTCAATGGTTTTGATGAAGGGGTAGAATTTAAAGGCGGTCGCAGTTATACCATTGCATTCCCCGAAAAAGTAAATAACGATGCGGTTCGTGATGAATTGAAAGCTTCTTTCGGCGATTATCCTGTTATCAAAACAATGGGTGATAGCAAACATTTAAACATTACAACTTCTTATTTAAAAGGTGTTGATAATGCTGATGAACAAGTATTAACTAAATTGTATGAAGGACTTAAAAAAGTACTTCCTAACATTAGTTATGCCGATTTCAAATCAAGCCATATTCAATCGTCTCAAACTGTACAACCTACGATCTCTGAAGATTTGAAAAAAGGTGCTATTAAAGCAACGATTTTCTCTATCATCATCATCTTCATTTATATCTTTATTCGTTTCCGTGATTGGAGATATTCTTTAGGTACCATTGTTGCATTATTGCATGACGTTTTAATTACTTTAGCTGTATTCTCTTTCTTCCGTTCTGTGGTTCCATTCCCACTTGAAATTGACCAGCATTTTATTGCAGCGGTATTAACCGTAATTGGTTTCAGTATGAATGATACGGTTATTGTATTTGACCGTATTCGTGAATACAGTAAAGGAACTAAAGCTGCCGATAAAGGAAATGTAATTAACCGAGCAATTAATGATACACTGAGTAGAACAATTATGACTTCTGCAACGGTATTCTTAACCCTGTTGGTATTATTCATCTTTGGTGGTGAAGTAACCCGTGGTTTTGCATTCGCCATGTTAATTGGTGTTATTACCGGTACTTACTCTTCTATCTTTGTTGCTGCGCCAATATTGGTTGATTTTGCAAAAGATAAGCCTTTAGGCGAAGCAGAAATTATCAGTTCTGATAAAGCTCCTGCTAAAAAAGCATAAACAAACAAACTGCTCTATAGAATAAGCCCGTTAGTTATTTCTAACGGGTTTATTTTTTGTACAACACATAAAAAAAGCCGCTCTAATAGAACGGCTAAAATATTTGTCAATATAATAATGCTTAAACAGCAAAGGAAGTTCCACATCCACAAGTGGCACTTGCATTGGGGTTTTTAAAAGTAAAACCTCTCGAATTTAATCCGCCTTGCCAATCTACCTCCATTCCCATTAAATAAATACCATGCGATTTTTCCATAATGCAAGGAATGCCTTCAATTTCAAAAGCATTATCCTTTTCTGATGGTAAATCAAATCCTAAAACATAGGTCATACCACTACATCCGCCCCCTTTTACGCCAATTCTTAAATGTTGGTTAACATCAAAGCTCTCTTCTCCCATTAATCTTTTTATTTCAGTAATAGCTGAAGCGGTTAAAGTAACAGGAATATCGATTAATGTTTCCATATTTGAAAGTTTAGGTAAAGGTAAAAACAATTTTATTCAGCGTTTCAATATTGTTTTCGAAAGGAGGAAAATTTGGACGGTGAATGCTGTATTTTTGTATAAATTGTTTTTATGGTATTGTTAGCTATTGGTTTTCAAGAAATTCAAATTGCAGTAATCTTCATGTTTATGGTGGCATTAGCTTGGCTATTAGCCGAATTTAAAGGCATGAAAGACGAACTTCGCGAACGTTTAGGCATCAACAACGATACCATCAAACTACGTTTGCAAGCCTATGAAAGATTAACGGTATATACAGAACGTTCTTCTTTGAAAAACTTGGTGTCAAGAACGCCTTATCAAAATAGTACCGTGGTAGATTTACAATTGGCGATGTTAGAAACGTTGAGAACAGAATTTGAATACAATGTTAGTCAGCAGATTTATGTGAGTGCCGATTTATGGAAAGCTGTTGCCAATCTTAGAGATCAAAATATTTATATCATTAATCAAATTGCCGCAATGATTCCCTCTCAAGCATCAGGAATCGAATTGGCAAAAAGGTTATTAGAATATGCAGGTACAGATAAAGCCGAATTGAGTACCATTGTTCAAGACGCCATACAATTTGAAGCCAAACAAATTTTATAATTATTGTTTTTTGTTTAAATGCCATTTTTATGAAAAAGATTATAACCGATTCAGGAATTGAAATAAATGAAATTTATACGCAAGCAGATTTGCCGGAAAATCAAGATCAATCTATTGCCGGACAATTTCCGTTTACCCGTGGTGTGCAGCCCGATATGTATAGAGGAAAATTATGGACGATGCGCCAATATGCTGGTTTTAGTACTGCAGAAGAAAGTAATAAAAGATATCATTATTTATTATCGCAAGGTGTTAGTGGATTAAGTGTAGCTTTTGATTTACCTACGCAAATTGGTTATGATAGCGATCATGAACTTTCGGAAGGCGAAGTTGGAAAAGTTGGAGTAGCTATTGATTCATTAGAAGATATGGAAATGCTTTTCAAAGGCATTCAATTAGAGAACATTACCACATCAATGACCATCAATGCTACCGGTTTTATTTTGTTGGCTTTTTATGTAGCATTGGCAAAAAAACAAGGCGCCGATTTATCTAAAATTTCAGGAACTATTCAAAATGATATTTTAAAAGAATATGCAGCAAGAGGCACTTATATCTATCCTCCCAAACCTTCCATGCGCATCATTACCGATATTTTTGAATGGTGTGCAAAAGAATTGCCTAAGTGGAATACCATTTCTATTTCGGGTTATCATATTCGTGAAGCAGGAAGCACTGCCGTTCAAGAAATTGCATTTACATTAAGTAACGGAAAGGCATACGTGCAAGCTGCCCAAGCAAAAGGATTAGATATTAATGTGTTTGGAAAAAGACTTTCCTTCTTCTTCAATGCACACAATCATTTGTTTGAAGAAATAGCCAAATTTAGAGCTGCAAGAAAAATGTGGGCACA
>JBMOEQ010000156.1:0-7693 GCA_049314655.1 Ferruginibacter sp.
GGATCGTAATCAGCAACTGCACCCGGATCGTTTGTAACGATAACCGTCATTGGTTTATTCAATTCGCTGTTGTTAGAAACATCGCGACGAACATCCAACATGTTTAATACTTGAGGTGTACTTACTAAATCGATATTGATTACTCTATAACCATATGGCGCTTCTGCAGCAATAGCTTTTACGATAGTTTGTCCAGCATCACCCAATGGCTCGTAAGTTTTGGCCTTTTTACAGGCTGCAAAAAAAGCCGACAACGCCATAATAGCAATAATTGTGCGAAGGGTTTTTGTATATGTCATTGTATAAAAATTTATTTCTTAATGAATTATTGAATATTAGCGATCCCACCAAACGCGACCATCTTGTGTATCACCGGCAATTGCTCCAGCAGGAGTAGGTACTGGTAAAGGAATAGCGTCGGCAGCTGCTTGTACATTAATACGGTTTGTGCTGTAATCATTTACGCCATATACATAACGACGTGGAATGGCTTTAGTAACGTTACTGGCATCTTGAGCTGGTGTTAATGTTGGCACACCTGTTCTTCTCCATTCGCACCATCCTTGTAAACCATCAGGATAATATGCGATATAACGTTGTAATGCAATTTTATCTAAGTTAGTACCACCATAAATAACACCTGAACCGGCAGCATACGTTGTAGCTTGAGCTGCAGTTAAACCCCATTGTGTAAATGAAGCAGTGATACCTGAATAATACAATTGATCGGCAGTAGCGGTTTCAGTTGCAGTTGTCCAACCTCTTTCACGTGCTTCTGCTCTTGCAAAAAACACTGCGGCAGCATGTACAACAGCTACAGATGCATTTTCAGCACGGTAAGCGTCGCCCAATACTTTTGAATAAGTAGTAGAATTTGTTGCAAACCAAGCGTTCATGAAAGATTGACGATCGCGACCATAAGGTACACCATTGTCGCTTCTTCCAAATCTACGATCGCTTTGACGACGGTCGCCCAAACCATTCAATAAATTCACAAAACCTAAGCTTTCGCCTAAATCATCGCGACTATTATATTGAAGGAACCAAGGACTTTGGAAATTTCCTCCTGGATAATCGATTTTAAAATTATCTGCGTTATCGCTAATGAAACCAGCAGGATGTGTAAGTGCTGCATTAAATTGAAGTGCAGCATATTGTCCGGCATTAGGGAATTTTTTGCTTAAACGAAGCGCCATTAGCATTCTTACAGAATTTGCCAATTTTTGCCATTGTGCAGTGTTGCCATTGTAAGCAATATCACCTTTAACTTTTAATCCATTGTCGAATTGATCTACCGCAGCAGTTAATTCAGCAATTACACCTTTGTACACTTCTTCTTGAGAATCGTACTTAGGGAACTTATTGGTGATAGTAAGTGCTTGTGAATAAGGAATATCACCCCAAGCATCGGTAATTGTCCAATAATAATAAGATTTTAAAATAGTTGCAATTGCAATTTGGTTTTTAGTTGAACCATTGATTGCAGCGTTTGCAGCTGTTTTAGGATCGGTATTATTGTTGATGATATTTTGTAAATCATACATTGCTCCTGCATATACTCCATCAAAATCGAATTGAGGAATGCTATACAAAGAAACTGTTGGGTATTGAGTTTCTGCAAAATACTGGCAATAGTAGCCTGGATTAGCAGAACTTGCTCTACCTGCAACACCAGCTAATACATTGGTCAATAGAGCTGCCGTATTAGGGGTAGTGGTAGCATTTGGATTCACATTCGTGTCTCCAAAGTCTTTTATTTTATCACACCCTGTAAGAAATGTTGCCCCAAGCGCAACGGAGAGTGCTATTGTTTTTAATGATTTCATTTTATAATAATTTAAAGCGTTCAAAAATTAAAAACCAATTTTAAGGTTTACACCAATTGATCTTGTACCTGGTAACTGACCGTCTTCACCAAATACACTATTGATTTCAGAAGGATCGAAATCACGTGTTTTAGCGTAGATCAACCATGGGTTACGCGCTACGATAGAGAAAGTAGCATTTTGGATGAATTTACCCACTTTAAGTTTGCTCACCGGTATACGGTAACCTAAACTTAATTCTCTTAATTTAACAAAAGTTAAATCATACATATAATCATCAAAAATGTTTCTTTCAACTAAACTGTGGAAATAATCTTGTGCTTCAACATAAAATTCAACCGGCTTACCTGTATCATCTACACCTGTAGTTTTGATACCACCACCATCAGCAACTGCATCACGGATAGAGTTTCCTTTATCGTTGAGTTGTGCTGTACGTGCTAACAAACCAGAGTAAGAACCCCACATGTCAGACAAAGAGAAGAATTTACCACCTACTTGGTAGTCAATATTTATATTAACAATGAAGTTTTTGAAAATATTGAAGGAGTTTTGAACACCACCTGTATAATCAGGAAGTACTGAACCGAAGAATACTAAGTTTGGATCTTTAACATATAAACCATCTGCATCTATAACAGGTTGGCCATTGATACGCTTAACACCACCGCCGTACATTAAACCCCATTGTTTACCAACAGCATTTACAGTAATTGGAGGTGTGATACCATTAAATGAAGAACCACCGGAAACTGCTAATTGGTCAACACCAGGAGCGATTGCAGTAACTACGTTTTCAAGCAATTTGCTGAAAGTAGCATTGAATTCCCATGATAAATTTTTGGTTTGAATTGGTTTCAAATTCAATTGGAAATCTAAACCTTTTCTGCGTGTGCTACCGAAGTTACCTAAAACGCTGGTAACACCTGTAGTTCCACTTACCTGACCATTGATTGGAGATTGCTCATCTTTACCAATGTAATAAGTAGCGCTTAAACCGATTCTATTTTTAAGGAAACGTAAATCAAGTCCAAATTCTGTAGTTGATGCCAATGCACCTTTAAGACTTGGATCAGGGAAAGAGTTTGGTGTTCCCATCAAACCATTACCATTCCAAGTTTGAGTACCTAAACCATAGTTCACAGATAAAGCATACGCTCCAATGAAACGTGGTACTTGACCATATGATCCACGGATTTTACCATAAGAAATCCAAGGCACTGAATTTTTAATTAAATCGCTGAATACAAAACTTGCACCATAAGTTTGACTAAACAAACTTGTACCAACAGGTAAAGTAGAAGACCAGTCGTTACGTGTTACAAATTCTGCAAACACCATATTTTTCCAACCGATATCACCTCTTGCAAAAATAGCACGACGTTTTTCTTCGCTACGTGTATTTGCATATCCGATAGGATTAACAGAGTTAGATAAAGTATATAAATCAGGTACAGAGAACCCGCCTAAAGTATTGGCGAAAATATTTTTACCGGTAATTCTAACGATTTCTATACCAGCATTACCATTGATTTGGAAATCTTTGATTTTTTTACGGTAAGAACCTACAACTTCATACACATTTCTGTTAGAGAAAGATTGTCCGGTACCATACATGGCTTTACCATCATTGGTACGACCATTTGGATCAACATAAGAAAGGTTTATACTTGCTTGTCCGGCACTAGTTTGTAAAATACTTCTAGTAAATCTTTCTTCGTTAGTTGTTAACTGTTGTTTACGATAAGTACCTCTGATAGAGATATCGTTGTTAACCTTGTAAGTAAGTGAAAGATCACCAAACAAACGATCACGATTATTATTAATATTGATATTATTATAATAAGCATAAGGGTTGTACCAGTAATTTCCTCTGTAGAAATTGTTTGGCGTTGCAGGGTTAAATCCATTCGCACTAGAATGGTTCCAGCTAGCTAAAGTAGATCCATCAGGAGAAGTTAAATATGCCAACTCTCTCATTTTATTCATATCCAAATCACGGTGGAACCATGAGTTGAAGTTACCTGTAGAGTTGTTAGAATAACCGTCATCATTTTCTGCATTACTTTTTTGGTTGATATAAGTAATGTTGGTGCTGAACAACCAATGTGTACTTAAATCGAAAGATGCATTTAAATTAAGGTTATGTCTTTTCAAATAAGATGTAGGAATTAAACCTTTCAAATCTTGATTGGTATAAGAAACACGAATATTTGAGTTATCCGTAACCTTGCTCAAGCTAATATTGTTCAATAAGGTAACACCTGTATTGAAGAAATCTCTAGCATTGTTAGGCTGAGGATTTAAACTGGCAGTTTTACCAGAATACTCTGTACCTGGGTACCATGCGTACCAAGGAATATATTCTTGACCAACCATACGTGGACCCCAGCTAGCATCATCAGCATAATCGGGCATATATTTACCGTCTAATGATTTCCATAATTCAGGCATACCTGGCTTCCAAGTAAACTGTGTCATATCATAAGAACCACCACCAGCATATGCATTTTGGTAGTTAGGTAAGATGTAAATTTTATCGAATTGAACACCAGAGTTGATATCAACTCCAATACCTTTTGCACCTTTTTTACCTTTACGGGTAGAAATTACAATTGCACCGTTTGCACCATCTGGTCCAAACAAAGCAGCAGCTTGAGGTCCTTGTAATACTGAAATATCTTCAATATCATCAGGGTTAATATCACTGTTATTCGGCATGATTGTACCATCTACCACATAAATTGGAGATGAGGCACCACCACCTGCACTTGATTCACCGCGTACACGAATGTTTGTTTCACGGCCCAAAGCAGCAGAAGATTGACTTCTTACTTGGATACCAGAAACTTTACCTGCCAATGCATTATTCACGTTAGTTTGTCTAACCGTGTTTAATTGCTCGGCATTTACTACCTGTGCATTAGATGAAGTACTACGCGCCGTTCTTTTAATACCGAACGCACTCGTAACTACAACTTCAGTTAAAGCACCTGTTTTTTCTAAAGAAGTGATGATTATGGATTGACCACCTACAACGGCTTCAACAGATTTGAAGCTGGTAGCGGAAATTTCCAAAACATCGCCGTCTTTTACTTTAATAGTGTAAGCTCCGTTGGCATCGGCTTGTGCTCCTGTTTTACTTCCTTTGATTTTAACAGAAGCAAAAGGAACAACGTTACCATCTTTGTCGGTAACCTTTCCGGACACCACCCGGCTTTGTGCAAATGCCAATACTCCACAGAGCATTAACATAGAAAACAGTGTTAGAAATCTTCTCATGTGCTGTTAGATTGAATTTAGTTATTTGTAAAAATAGGGAATTTTTAAATTGTCAAGAAATCGTTAATTCCCAAAAAATTAACTTCGCCTCTTATTGTTGACAATTTATTAATCACTATTGCTGCACAAAATAAAGAAAAAAACTTACCAAACATACTGTAATTGCAGTTTTACCTCAGATCTTCGGTTTCCCATAATTTCGTCCCAACCACTGCCAATTGTTTTTCTATTGGGATAAAAACTTTGTGCAAATCGTACCCAAAAACTCATTTTTTTGCTCAAATCATAATTTATGTTAATATAAAATCGGGTTCCTTTGTCATAAAAAACCGGAATTGAATAACTGTATAACACATCATTTTCATAAGCATATACCCTACTATTATAGCTTTCTGTTTCAAAAAATTGCATTCTAATATTGCCCGAGTATTTTTTCATCAAAGGCTTATAAACTATGTCTGCAAACCATAAAAATCCCTCTTCCGCAGCACTCCCCTTTTGCGCTACCCAAATAAATTCCATCCTAGTTCTAAAAAGTATAGCCGTATTGAGTTTGCTGTTGATTTGAACCCTTATTTGACGTTGTAAAAAAGGACGAATCCCAGGTAATATTATGTCGGATAACCCTACAACATTTTGTTCGCGTAAGCTTGTTCGATATCTTATATATGCATCAATTTTTCTATTTGGCTTATAATACCCCGTAATACCAAAATTTGAGCCATTAGACGGTTTATTGACACCATATTTCAACCAAGGGAAGCGAAAAATGTCGAAAAATCCTTCAATTTTCATTGCCGTATTGGGTTTAATGCTCACTCCTGCATATAGTCCATTTTCGTTTGTAGGTAAACTGTTTTGTGTAAATGCACTACTATTAAAACTTTGAAAAGCAGGTGAAATATGCCGATATAATAAGGATAGATCAACTTTAGCATCAACACTTAACAGTAACCCCTGTACCATTGCCAATGCGCCTTTTTGATTGATGGCCCATTCGCCAAAAGCATGCATATTATTATAGGTATAAGCATAATCTGCACTGTAATTAGCCGCATTTTTTCCTTGCCATGCATATAGGCTACGGGGTTCTATTGATTTTACAAAGGGTATTGAAAAATGGTAATGTAGGGCTTGAACATTGGCTTGAAACCGATTTTGTTGAAAGCGCAATTGTGCCCCATAGGATAATTGGGTTTGAATGTGCCGATCTAACAATTCGGTAGTTGTTCGGTGTAAGCCTGATTGCTGAAAGGAACTAATGGCAACTACATTTCCCAAACTATCCACCACGCCATTGGCATCTAATTTTCTTTTTGAAAAAAATGTGGTTAATGAAAATTTGTTTTGCTGAACAGTAATTGCTGCACCCCGGTAAAAATTATACTCGCCGGCACCCGTATAAGGATTTAAAACATTACCCTGTCGTTTAATCGACAGCACATCTGCCCCCATTCCAAAAGCTAAGCCTTGCCATTGTATGAGGCCTTGTCCAAAATTGAGGGTATAATCGCCCAATGCCAATGCCTTTATTTTACCCACATCTCTAATGAAAAAGTGCCCCGAATAAAAATCAAAGCCCCAGCGCTGTTGTCCTTTAAAAAATGGTTCGCCAGCATCTTTTTCTCCAGTAAACCCATATTGTAAACCATGTCCAAATTGATACCTGTATCTTAAAAAAACTTTCGCTGCATTTCCCGTGTATACTTTATTGTTGGCAGTAGTTTGAAATCCCTTTGCACTTTCTATAATATTAGTAGTTCTTGCCAATAAGCGATGTTCGCCATTAAAAAATCTGTTGCGTAAAACTTCAACTATCGGCGCCGTATTACTTATCTTAATAAATGGTCGTATGCGTTGTATTGTAGCAATATCAAATCCGGGTACAGCTTGCAATTCATAGATATGAATGAAGCTGCCCATTTGCTTTCTATAAGCCATCAACTGTGCAATTTGTAAGGCAGTAAAAATATCTAAAGCTTCTAATGCTTCTGCAGTAATGGTGTTGAGGTGAATAGGATGCTTTTGAAGAAATTGCCCTTGTAATAATCGAGCATCATCTTCGGGAACAACATCTTGTGCAGCTTCGGTTAATGCTTCTTGTAACCATTCTTCTCGGTTAGAAGATGCTGGATTTTCTTGTGCCGTACCAAACCTAACAACTACGCATAATAGCAATAATAAGATAAATTTCATAGCCCTATTTTAAAAGTTAAGGGATGTTGAAGTTGGCGAAGCAGTGTTACCCATGAATACCAAAGCGATACCCGGCGTGATACCTAATTGTGGATGATAATGGCTGGTTATATCTATCCTCAATTGTCGTACAAAAATTGCTGCTCCTGCAAATATTGAATTGCTGCCCGTAACCATTCCGCCTCGAATAAAAAATACCGGCAGAAATTGATACTGTACACTTGCTGCAAACTGCATGGGCATATTGGATTCTTTTAATAATTGGGTTTGAATGAAAAATTTCTCGGAAGCATCGTAGCCAATTCCCAAATCGAAAGAAGGCGCAACAATGCTTGCCAATTTTGAAGAAGATTTTAATCCCCAATTGCGCACTTGAACCCCAGCCTGTA
>JBMOEQ010000157.1:0-7691 GCA_049314655.1 Ferruginibacter sp.
ATCTTTAATGCCCCGGTTAATACCCCAGTAACTTTCCGTATTTATGGACATAGTGCTCCAACTGCAATAGTATCTGCTGTTAACTGGCGCATCGATGATTTAAGTTTAACCGCTACACAAACCTGTTATTATGTTTGGGCAGGTACAGAAAATACCAATTGGAACAATGTTAATAACTGGAATTTTGGTTCTATTCCTAATGGAACAGCTAAAATTTCTGTTCCAAGTACTTCAAATAATCCGGTAATTTTCCAAAGTTCAAATGCTGCCTTCACAGAAATTGGAGATATCAATTTAGCCGCAAATACTACCTTAACCGTTGATGGTAATAATGTAGGAAACGTTGGTGCTGCATTTAAAGGAACTGTTACTGGTAATGGTACAATCTCTGCTACATCCAATGCAACTTTACCTGCGGCTGCAAAAGTGAGTTTATCTTTTGAAGGTGCAGGAACTAAAAATCTTTCATTTACGCCAGGTTATGCTAGTGTAGAAAATCTTGCTGCATGGATGCCAAGTGGATCTACATTAGAAATCAATTCAACGATGAATTTGTATGGTGATTTAACTTGGATCACCAGTGGTGGAACGGTTGATTTCAATGGTAATGCAATAACCTTAAAATCTACTGCTACCAGAACAGCTTCTGTAAGTGAAATCCAAGGAACATTAAACGGAGCTACCAATGTAACGGTAGAAAGATATATTCCTAAAAACAGCAGTAGAGCATGGCGTTTATTATCTGTGCCTACAAAATCAAGTGGACAAAGCTTCAAAGCTGCTTGGCAAGAAGGTGCTACAGCAGTTGGTCAAAATCCTGTGCCCAATTATGGTACCATTTTCACTAGTGGTTCTACAAACTGGAGTGGAACTGGATATGATGCGCAAACGCCATTTGGATCGTTATTATCTTATGATGATTTAAACCCAGGTTGGACGGAAGTTTCCAATACCAACAATACACTAGAAACAACAAAGGGATATTTTGTGTATATCCGTGGAGATAGAACGCAAACTCCAAGTACTTCAGTAAGTTCTATTACAGCAACAACTTTAAGAACTACGGGTGCATTGTATACCAATGATCAACCGATAATAACAGTACCTGCAGGAACATTCAGTTTAGTGGGTAATGTTTATCCATCTGCTATTGATTTCACAAAAATCAATGCAACCAGTCAAATTGAAAATACTTTCTGGGTTTGGGATCCTAAATTATCATTAGGTGGTAGCTTAGGTGCTTATCAAACATTTACTGGTAACGTACCTTTCAATTTTACACCATTATATCCAGGAGGAAGTTATGGTGGAAGCGCAACAACGGTTATCGAATCGGGACAAGCGTTCTTCATTAAAGCACAATCCGGTACAGAGGGTACTGTTCAACTTAAAGAAACCAGCAAAACAAGCTCGGCAAATGGGGTATTTAGACCATTAAGTGGTGTTATACCAGTGTTAAAAACTACTTTATATGGTGTTAATACCAATAACAGTACTTATTTGGCTGATATTAATTATGCATCATTCGATGCAGGATATTCAAATGATGTTGATGGAGATGATGTTTCTAAATTATCAAATGGTAATGAAAATATTGCCATCATACGCAACAATAGCTATTTGATAGTTGAAGCCCGTCAGCCATTTGGTGCAATTGGTGATACTTTATTCTTCTACATGTGGAATATGAAGCAACAACAATACCGTTTCGATTTTGCGCCTCAAGATATGCCTGTTGGAGCAACTGCTGTTTTGGTAGATCGTTTCACCAATACCAGTACGCCAATTAGCTTAATGAGTCCAACTTCAGTAACTTTTACCGTAAATGCAACTGCTGCTTCTTATGCTGCCGGTCGTTTCATCATCGTATTGAAATCATCTGTAGTATTACCGGTAACCTTTACTTCTATCAATGCCAACAAAGTAAACAATGGTGTTCAAGTAAGTTGGAATGTTACCAATGAGTTGAATATTGAAAAATATGAAGTAGAAAGATCTATTAACGGTATCAACTTTGCAACTGTTGGAACGGTTCAGGCGACTAATAACACAGGAAATGCACATCAATACCAATGGTTAGATGCACAACCTTTACAATCAGTGGTTTATTATAGAATTAAGAGTGTAGGAACAGTTGGGGATGTAAAATACACAGCTATTGTAAAAGTTTCTGTAGGACAAGTAAAATCAGGCATCATTGTATTAAATAATCCTTTAATAAGTAGAGATTTGAATATTCAGTTCAATAATTTAGCTGCCGGAAGGTATCAAATACGCTTATTGAATATAGTAGGACAAGAATATTATAAAAATGTTACGGAAATTACAGGGTTGTCTACAATTCAAAACTTTACATTACCTTCGCACATCGTAAAGGGTATTTATACGCTTGAGGTGTTGGATGATAACAACCAAAAAATTGTTCAAACAATACAAATCAATACCATTAACTAAACTGTTCATCATTATGATTTTAAAAACAAAAAACCAAGGATTACATTTTTCTAAATGGATGCTCCCTGTTTTTCTGCTAGTTATTAATTTGTTTCCATATTTAGTGTGGGCTCAATCAGTAACCCCACCACCGCCAACAGGTGGAGGAGGATCGGGAACAGGAGGTGGAAATCCAGATGGTCCATTAGATCCATTAATTCCTTTCGATAGTACAATGAACATGATATTTTTATCACTAGGTGTTGCATTTGCTATTTATGTAATGATTAAAAGAAAAAAAGAAGCTGCTGCTTTAAATAAAGCGATATAATTTTTTCTATTTTATTTTAAAATACCCTGATTTTTCAGGGTATTTTTTTTGTACACAACTATGTACATCAAATTCGATTTTTGAAATGCAGTAATACAATAAGTTAACTTTGAAACCTCTTTTTATAGTGTAGTTTTGTTTAAGAAATTTGAAAATTGAATTTCAAATTAATCCGATATCATTTTTGAAACCCTCTGATTCGAGCTTCCATATTTTTTTGTAATTGACCTTTTCATTCTAATAAAATGAAAATTAAAAATTTGCTTTAAAAGCATACTGGTAGAGGTATGTACTTTAACCAATTGAATTCTTTTAAACTATAATATTGAATTTATGAAACCAATTTTAAAGAGACGCTTACAAGAAATGTTGAAGTCTCCATTGAATAATACAGTAATTAAAAGCATCATTGGCTGTATGATTTTGTTGCAATTCATTTCAATTGATGCTACGGCACAAAAAACATATACAAGAATAACATCAACAGCGGATTTAGTTGCTGGTGCAAAGTATATTATTGTGTCATCACAAACCGTTGGAACAGGCAGAGCATTAGGTTATCAAGCTGCTAATAATAGACCGCAAGCTACAATTACCATCGCAACGGGTGTTACTGTAACTACTACTCCGGCTACTTTAAATTCACAAACAACTGCTGCATTTGAAATTACCTTGGGTGGGAGTACAGGCGCATGGACTTTATATGATGCAGTAAATGGTGGCTATTTACGTGCAACCAGTAGTACAAGCAATAATTTACAAACTAATGCTGCAACAGCATCTTGGACAATTAGTTTTGCTACAAATGCTGCAGTAATGACTTGTACAACTGGTAGTTTTACAAGAAACATATTACGTTACAATAGTGCATCAAGCTTATTTTCTTGTTATTCTACAGGGCAAGCAGCGGTTTATTTATACAAAGAAGTAATTGTATCTAATCCTACCATTGCCTTAGCCGATAACAATTCACAAGTTGCAGCAGCTAATGTAAATCATGGAACCTCAGCGCATATATTAAATAAAATACAATTGGGTGTTACTACGGCAAATGCAATTTTAACCGGATTAACAGCAACAACAACCGGCACATACCAAGCTTCAGATATTACCAATCTTAAAGTACGCTATTCTGCCGATGCTACATTAGATGGAGCAGATGCAACTTTAAGTACTTTAAGTAGTGTAGCAACTGCAGGTTCACAAACCTTTCCAACCTTTACTTCACAAACTATAAATAGTGGTTCAACGGGTTATATTTTTATAACTGCGGATATTGCAGCTACTGCTATCCATGATAGAACCATTGGTGTTGATGCCATTGGAAGTTCAAATTTAACCATAACTGGTACCGAAACTTATACGCCAACTCCAACTACTACTGCCGGGGGTGCACAAACGATTAAAGATATTACGGCACCAACTGCATCTACTTTTTCTCCAGCCGATAATGCAACCAATATTTCAACAACATCTAACTTGGTAATTACTTTTAATGAAAATGTGCAAGCAGGTACTGGTGGTAATTGGGTAATTTATGGTCCGGGTGATGTTGTATTTGAAACCATATCTTACAACAGTATCAGTTTTGCAACCAATACAGCAACATTAAATCCAACAGGTACGTTGTTAGATGGTACAGCTTATTATGTTTTAGTAGATGCTACAGCAGTTACAGATGTTGCCGGTAATGCCTATCCTGGTATTTCCAGTACAACTGCTTGGAATTTTACCACTACAGCAGCTGCTCCAGTTATTGCCTTAGCCGATAATGGCAGTCAAATTAGTATTGCCAATGTAAATCATGGAACAACTGCTCATGTATTAAATAAAATACAATTGGGGGTTTCTACTTCAAATGCAATTTTAACCGGATTAAATATTACTACAACGGGTTCTTATCAAACTTCAGATATTACCAATCTTAAAGTACGTTATTCTGCCGATGCTACATTAGATGCATTAGATGCAACTTTAAGTACAATAACTAGTATAGGAACTGCAGGTGCAAAAACTTTTACACCCTTTACTTCACAAACTATAAATAGTGGTACAACGGGTTATATTTTTATAACTGCGGATATTGCAGCAACTGCTATCCATGACCGAACTATTGGTGTTAATGCTATTGGAAGTAGTAATTTAACTATTACTGGTGCTACCTATTCACCCGCTCCAACTACTACTGCCGGTGGTGCGCAAACGATTAAAGATATTACGGCCCCAACTGCATCTACTTTTTCTCCCACAGATGATGCAACCAATATTTCAACAACATCTAATTTGGTAATTACCTTTAATGAAAATGTACAAGCAGGTACAAGTGGCAATTGGGTCATTTATGGTCCCGGCGATGTAGTATTTGAATCTATTCCTTATAACGATGCTAGTATCAGTTTTTCTACTAATACGGTAACTTTAAATCCTACCGGTATTTTAGCAACAGAAACGGTTTATTATGTTTTAATCGATGCAACTGCAATTGCGGATGTTGCCGGCAATGCATATGCTGGTGTCTCCAATACAACTGTTTGGAATTTTACTACTACACCACCAGCACCAACCAATGATCTTTGTGATGCACCTATTCCAATTACACTTAACGCTACAGCAATTAGTGGAACAATGGTAAATGCAACTTTTACCACACCTTTTACATCATCACCTGATGTTTGGTACAGTTTCCAAACAACTTGTTCTGGTACACATACCATTACGGTAACTGGTTTTACCGGAGATATTGATTTAGGATTATTTGGAACTAGTTGTCCATCTACAATTACAACTTTATTTAGTGCAACAACTTTAACATCAACAGAAACTATTACAGCAAACTTAACCATTGGTACTACTTATTATTTACGGGTATTGGCTTTCAATGTTGCTGCACAGTCTTCAACTTTTACTGTAAAAGTAGATGAAACGAATTGTCCGATTAGCATTCCTGTTGCAACTGCAGCTACACCAATTGCGTATAATAGTTTTACCGCTAATTGGAATACAGTGAGTGGAGCTGGTGGTTATCGTTTAGATGTTAGCACAGCAACTTTTCCAACTGCTACTGATTTATTTATTTCTAAATATGTTGAAGGAAGCTCAAACAATAAATACATTGAAATTTTTAATGGTACAGGTGCTGCGGTTAATTTAGCCAATTATGTATTGAGATTGTATTCAAATGGTTCCGCTTCTGTTTCACAATCATTAACCTTATCGGGAACTTTAAACGATGGAGAAGTAAAAATATACAGACATCCTTCTGCAAATATATATTCAGGAACAACAGTTGCAGACCCGGGAAGTACTATTAATTTTAATGGAGATGACGCAATTGCTTTGTTCAACAATTCAACCAGTGCTTTTGCAGATATTTTTGGTCGTATTGGTACTGACCCCGGTACTTCTTGGACGAGTGGTAGTTTTACTACAGTAGATAAAACTTTGATTAGAAAAAGAACCGTAAGCGGTGGTGTAACCACAAATCCTGCAACATTTGCAACTTTAGCAACAGAGTGGGATCAGTATAATGTAGATGTTGTAACTTTATTAGGGAGTCATTATATTGCAACGCCTACACCTGTTGTTGGCTACGATGATTTAAGTGTAGCCACCAATTCGCAATCGGTAACAGATATATCTGCCGAAACAAATTATTACTACAGAGTAAGAGCTATTAATGGTACAGCAACAACAGCATGTTCCAATATAATATCGTTATTAACATTAAAAGATCCTTCATTTGCCGATTATGAAAGCGCACAAGATGGCCTATCTACAGATTTATCCACTTGGAATTACAATTCTACCGGTTCCGTATATGCGCCAGCAATTCAAGTGCCGAGTTCGGGTAATAATATTTTAATACGCTCGGTTGATTCAGTTATTTTAGCGGCTAATTTAACCATTGGTTCGGGTAAAACAGTAACCGTAAATGGAGCTGCTCAATTGAATGATTATATATTGGATGGGGTAGGTGCTTTCACTTTAGCGGATGGTGCGCATTTGCTTATCGGTTCTGCCGATGGCATTAGCAATAGTGGAAGTACAGGTAACATTCAAACCACTACACGTTCTTTTAATGCAGGTGCCAGATATTCTTATATTGGTTCTACTAATCAAGTTACCGGTAATGGGTTACCTAATACAGTAACTGGATTAACAGTGAAAAAAGATGCATCCAACCAAACCTTAACTTTAAGTAATCCAGTTGCTGTTCAACATTATTTGAAATTGGAAAAAGGAACATTGGATTTAGGCGCAAACGATATAACGCTTTTATCAAATACAATAAACACAGCTCAAGTTTTATCTATTGCAAATGATGCAGATATTGCTATCAATTACAATGGTACCGGCAGATTCATTCATCAACGTTATTTCCCAGCACCTTCAAGAAGATCTTGGAGATTATTGACTGTGCCTTTATCAAACACCAACTCTGTATTCGACAGTTGGCAAAATAGCGGTACTTACGAAGCCGGTAAAGGCATGTTCATTACTGGACCGGGTGCAACTGGCGTAGCCGGTAATGGTATTGATTTGAGTTCAACCAACGGTACTTCATTACGTTTGTGGAATAACAATCAGTCTTACTATAATCTTTCTAATACTAAAACATCAAACGTTTCTCAAGGAACGGGGTCAAGTGCTGCAAATACTGCATATTTCGCTTTTGTAAGAGGCGATCGTACGCCTGCTGTAAATGATTTTGGTTCTGTTGCATCTACTGTTACAACTTTAAGTGCAAAGGGACAATTACAATATGGAGATCAAACTTTTACCAATATTGCTGCTAATAGCGGACAATTTACAATGATTGGCAATCCTTATGCATCACCTATTGATTGGAATTTAGTATTAGGTAATTCAGGCACAAATATTCAACGTAAAATTTATACTTGGGATGCTCGTTTAAATACAGTTGGTG
>JBMOEQ010000158.1:0-7571 GCA_049314655.1 Ferruginibacter sp.
TTCCAAATGTCTTCGCAGATAGTAAGTGCAATTCGTTTTCCTTTAAACTCAATGGTATTCCATTCGTAAGCGGGCTCAAAATAACGGTACTCATCAAATACATCATAAGTAGGCAATAGTGTTTTATGCACTACTGCTTGTATTTGTTGATTGTATAAAAAATAAGCTGCGTTAAACAAATCTTTTCCTTCTTTCACCGGATTACGATCGGGTGCCCCAACAATAACTGCAATGGTATCGGCATGTTGGCGTATGGTTTCAATGGCTTTATAAGAACGTTGAATAAAATCTTCAAACTCCAAAAAATCTCTGGGAGGATAACCGCAAACACTCAATTCGCTGAATACAATCATATCGCCACCACCGGCTTTAGCCAATTGAATGGCTTCTACGATTTTAGAAGTGTTGACTTCAAAATTTCCGATATGATAATTCTGTTGTGCTAAATAAATCTTCATGAACACTGCCCTGACGGGACTTAACGTTATATTTGAGAATCATTTTATTTCTTTGTAAAGTTAATATATTAAACCCCATTCATCTTCATGAGAATTATAATAGCCACATTGTTGTTTGCAGTTGTAGTACAAGGATGTAACAACCGCAATATTCCGGATGTATCCAACATCAAAATCAATATAGAAACCGAGCGTTTTGAGAAAAAATTATTTGATACCAGTGCAACTAATTTGATGAACTATATCAATGAAATTCAAAATTCCAGTACGCCAAGTTTTCATCAAATGTATTTTACTGAAATTTTAGGTGTAGATCCTAAGGCACCTAAAGATTCCATATCGGTTTATGTAAATCAATTCATCAAAGCATTTAGACCGGTGTATGATACTGCCGAAAAAGTATTTAGCAATTTTGCGCCTTACGAACAAGAGATTAAAGAAGGGTTACAATTTGTAAAATATTATTTTCCTAATTATCCTGCACCGCAAAAAGTGATTACCTATATTGGTCCTGCAGATGGTTATGGCGATGTTATATTACCCGGCGAAGCGCTATTGGTTGGCTTGCATCACCATTTAGGTGCCGGATATAGTTTATATCAAACAGATATGGTGCGTCAATATTATCCCGATTATATTTCTCGAAGATTTGAGCCATCATATATTGCTGTTAATGCAATGAAAAATATTGTTTTGGATATCTTTCCTGAGAAAGGCGACGACCAACCATTAATAAAACAAATGATTGAAAAAGGGAAAAGATTATACGTATTGCAACAATTGTTACCGCATCATGAAGCAGCCGAACTCATTGGTTACACGCCTGCACAGTATAAGGATTGTGTTGCTCATGAAACTGCAATTTGGGATCTATTTATAAAAAATAATTACTTACAAGTAAATACCAAAAACATCATTAAAGATTACATAGAGGAAGGCCCAAAAACACAAGAATTGGGCGAAGGAGCTCCGGGCAATATTGGTTCATTTGCAGGATGGCAAATTGTAAAAAAATACATGCAAAAAAACGACAAACTTACCTTGAGCGCACTCATGAATACTGATGCCGAAATTATTTTTCAAGAAGCTAAATACAAACCTTAACTAAGCCGCTTGAACATGTGTTGTAGTGGTGGTATTTTTTACTGCCGATGGCGGATTTTGTCCTAAATATTTCATTATTCTGAAATGAGAGGCCAAAGCTTCGCTCATGGTATCGTATTTATTATAAGGGATATGAAATTCCTTACATTTTTCCATCACTATTTTACTGATGGCCGGATAATGTACATGGCTAATTTTTGGAAATAGGTGATGTTCTACCTGAAAATTCAATCCACCCACAAACCAAGAAATTACTTTATTATCCATTGCAAAATTAGAAGTGGTTTTTAGTTGATGCTCGGCCCATGCAGATTCAATATGTTTGGTTTCATCTAAAGCTACAGTTTCAAATTCGGTATTTTCAACAACATGTGCCAACTGAAATACAAATGAAAGCGTTAAGCCCATTGCAGCATTTAAAATAAAAAATCCGGCAAGCCATGGAAGTACACCCCAAACCATTGCTGGTATTACCATATAAACAGAGATATACCAAACTTTAGTTCCCCAAAATATCAAGTGATTTTTCAACGATAATTTCCAAGCTTCAGTAGTATAAATCATACGAGTGAAGTATTTGGTAAAATCCATAAAGAAAATCCAAAAGATAGATGATAAGGAATAAATGAAAGGCAGGTATAAATGTTGTACGCGGTGTGCAGGAACCCATTTTTGAGAGATGCATTGGCGAATGATCGGACTCTTTGCAATATCATCATCTAAACCATCAACATTGGTATACGTATGATGTAAGATATTGTGCTTTTGTTTCCAAAAGAATGCATTGGCGCCCAATAAATTTGCAGATAATCCGATAAGATCGTTTAACCAAGGAATAGTACAATAACTACCATGGTTAGCATCGTGCATCACTCCAAATCCTATGCAAGCAAAATTGTACCCTAATAATGCACATAAAGTTATGGCGGCCCAAGTAGGCAACGCATCCTTCATGAAAATCAACACAAAATATATAGTAAAGGCAGATGCCAATAAAATGATGGTTTTTGAAAACAAACGCCAATCGCCTGTTTTTCGAATGTTGTGTTGCTCAAAGTACTGATCAACTGAAGTTTTTAAACTCTGGAAAAACTGGTTATTACTGTTGTCGAAAGTTACTTTAGCCATGAGTTGAATTTTCTAAATGGGGCAATGTTATATTATGTTATAACCCGAAGGTTACTGATATTGAATTAATTATTTTTAAAAGGCACGGTCATTTCAAATGCAGGAATGGTTGCATTAAAATGTTTTTGTGTATTACAATTTTCCATGAGGTAAGTGCCATACATTTTACCCATTTCGGTTTTCAAATTGCAACCGCTGATATATTGATAATGGTCGCCCGAATTAATGATTGGTTGAATACCAATTACACCTTCACCCTCCACTTCGCGAGTACTGCCATTCGCATCAAAAATATACCAATGCCTCCGCAACAGTTTTACTGGAAAACTATTATTGTTTTCTATAGTAATGCGGTAAGCAAACATAAATTCACTATTTAACGCATTGCTATGCTCGGGTTGATAAAATGTTTCAACGCTCACTTTAATTCCTGCTGATATCTGTGAAATCATGAATTGTAAGGTTTAGGTGAAATTAATCAAAAAATGCTGTTCTTTTTGTATTTTGTTGTACTCTTTAATATTAAATAACAATAGATGTCAATCAAAACACATAAGTACACCCGTTCTTCCTTAACGGTAATTTGGCAACCGGAGCGCTGTATTCATTCGGGTATTTGTGCAAAAGGACTATCCGCAGTTTTTAATCCTACGCGCAAACCTTGGATAGACTTGAGTTTAGCCGAAATTGAAGAGATCATTGCCCAAGTAAAAAAATGCCCCAGCGGTGCTTTAAGCATAGATCAAGAAAAGAACATATAAGGTTAATAAAGTTATATACGTTTGGTTTTTGAATACCCTTGTTTTAATAACCACTGCAATATTTTATCTCTATTATCGCCTTGAACAATGATTTCACCCTCTTTTACTGAGCCTCCCGTACCACAAAAAGATTTCAATTGTTTGCCCAATTGTTCCAAATCTACATCCATACCTACAAATCCGGTGATTAAAGTAACGGCTTTCCCGGCACGTTGTTTTGTATCGAGTTTAATGCGCAATACTTGATCGGCAGGTTTTAATGTTTCGGTAATTTCCGGTGTTGCTTCCGGTAATTTAAAATTAGGATCGGTTGAATATACCAATCCTCCGAAGCCTTTATTTTTATGACTTGCCATTTTATTAAAATTAAAATTACGCTTGTTGAATAACTGCTTTTAAACTTAAATCCAAACTCTTTGCTTGATGAATGGTGGCACCACTGGAAATAAAATCTACACCGGTTGCCGCATAAGCTTCTAAGTTAGATAAATTGATTCCCCCACTCGCTTCGGTTTCGTACTTGCCTTTGATAATTTTTAAAGCTTCCACAATTAATTCGGGGGTAAAATTATCGAGCATTATGCGATGAACTTTTCCGGTTTGCATGACCAATTCCACGTCTGCTAATGATCGAGTTTCAACTTCAATTTTTAATCCGGGTTTTTGTGTTTGAACATATGCATAAGCTTTTTCAATAGCCTGTTGAATACCTCCACAATAATCAATGTGATTGTCTTTCAACATAATCATATCATACAATCCAAATCGATGATTAACTCCACCGCCAATTTTTACGGCTTCCTTTTCTAAAAGTCGAAAATTGGGTGTTGTTTTTCGTGTATCCAATAATCGGGTATGATAAGGCGCTAATTTTTCGGTATAGGTTTTGGTTAAAGTTGCTATGCCACTCATGCGTTGCATACAGTTTAATACCAATCTTTCGCATTGAAGAATGGTATGTACCGACGCTTCTACTTCAAAAGCAATTTCGCCGAACACCATAGCATCGCCATCTTTTTTATAAGCAGTAAAATGTACATCGGGTTGCATAAAAGTGAAAATAGCTTTAGCTACTTCAATGCCTGCAATGATACCGGTATCTTTAATTTTAAGAATTGCTTTCCCTTGAGCAGTTGCACTAATACTGGATAAGGTAGAGTGATCGCCATCGCCTATATCCTCGGCCAAGGCATTTTTTATTAACAATTGTAAGGCTTCGTTCCATGTCATACAAACAAAGCTAATACGCTCATTGATAGGAGTGAAATTTATTTCAAAAATGGGAGAAAATCACCAATAGATTTAAGGCATATTATGCCATTCAAAAAAATGTACAGGATTATCGATTTTCGAAACGAAGCTCTTGTAAAACCTGATTTTCGCCTTTTTGTTTCATGAAAATGGTTGTACGATATACCCCTGTTTTGGTTTGCAAAGTTCCAATACAATATTGGCTGCCGGCACTTTCTCCTTTGTGTATAATTTCGAAACTTTTTACGGGATTGGTATCAAAAAAATCTTTCAACACCATTTCGGCCTGACTTTTACTATAACTATTGCTTTTATCGGGAGTAGTAATTTCTACATTGGAATCAAAAAATTTGGCTACTTGGGCTGCACTTCCACTGCGCATGGCTGCAATTACATTTTCAATACCGGTTGAAGGCATGAATGCAGCTAAGGTTAATATTGAAAAAAAGGCTATTACGAAGCGTTTCATCTGATTAAATTTTACAACAAAGTAAAGACATAAAGTGTGCCAAGCTATTTAAACCTTGTAACCCGACAAAAATTTAACAGTGAAAAGATAATTAGCTTTTACCAAAAGACTGAAAAAAGTTAGCTTTGGGGTATGAAAACAAAAAAAGCAATGCTCATCATCATGGATGGATGGGGATTAGGAAAAGTAAAAAGCAGCGATGCTATACAGCATGCCAAAGTGCCATTTGTAAGTTCATTATATAGTAAATATCCCAATACAACTCTAATCACTTGTGGGGAAGCAGTGGGTTTACCCGATGGACAAATGGGAAACAGTGAAGTAGGTCATTTAAATTTAGGCGCCGGCCGCATTGTTTATCAAGAATTACAACGCATCAATGTGGCTATCAGAACAGGAGAATTTCAACAAAATCCTACTTTATTAAAAGCCATACATTATGCAAGAGACAATAATAAAACCTTGCATTTATTGGGTTTAGTAAGCGATGGTGGTGTGCATTCTCACATCAATCATGTGAAAGCACTTACAGATGTTTGTAAGGCCGAAGGTTTATCTAACGTATTGATTCATGCTTTTACAGATGGTAGAGATACCGACCCTAAAAGCGGATTAGGATTTTTAACCGAATTACAACAACATCTAGCGCATTCAGTTGGTGCCATTGCTACCATTACAGGAAGGTATTTTGCTATGGATAGAGATAAGCGTTGGGAAAGGGTAAAACTTGCCTATGATGCATTGGTAAACGCAAAGGGTGTGTCTGCTAACAATATGCTTGAAGCCATTGAACAATCTTATAAAGAGGGCGTAACTGATGAATTCATTAAACCTATCATCAATGCAAATTTATCGAGTACTGCTATCAAAAATGAGGATGTTGTAATTGCCTTTAATTTTAGAACCGATCGTTGTAGAGAAATTACCGACGTGCTTACGCAAACCAATCGTCCGGAATTTGATATGTCTGTTTTGTCATTGAATTATACAACAATGACACAATATGATCAAACCTTCAAGAATGTACACATCATGTTCGAGAATGATGATCTTAAAAACACCTTGGGCGAAATTTTAGCCAATCATCAAAAGACTCAAATCAGAATTGCCGAAACAGAAAAATATCCGCACGTATCTTTCTTTTTCAGTGGTGGTAGAGAAGTACCTTTTGAAGGAGAAAAAAGAATTATGATTCAATCTCCGAAGGTAGCTACCTACGATTTGCAACCCGAAATGAGTGCACCGGAAGTTACCTCAGCCATTGTTAAAGAAATTGAAAATGATCCGGTAGATTTTATTTGTTTGAATTTTGCCAATGCAGATATGGTGGGCCATACAGGCGTTTGGGAAGCTGTTATTAAAGCTGTAGAAACGGTAGATGCATGTGTTGAAAAAGTGGTTACTGCTGCATTAAAACAAGACTATGTTATTTTCCTTACAGCCGATCATGGAAATGCGGATTATGAAATCAATGAAGATGGCAGTCCTAATACAGCACATACTTTAAATCCAGTTCCGCTATTTGTAATCGATAACGAATGGAAAGGCACTGTTAAACCAGGTAAATTAGGCGATATCGCTCCATCAATATTAACCATGATGCAACTTCCTATCCCGACTGAAATGACAGGAGAAGTTCTCATCTAATAAACTAAAAATCATGCGCAAAATACTTAAGTATGTAGGCATTATTATTTTAATTGGATTGGTTGTAATTCAATTTATTCGGCCGGAAAGGAATCTTGGAAATAGCCCAACTGCTTTTTCAAAAGACATCAGTACAATATATCCGGTGTCGGATAGTGTACAACTGATTTTACAACAAAGTTGCTATGATTGCCATAGTAACAAAACAAGCTATCCATGGTATGCCAATATACAACCAGTAGCTTGGTGGTTGGCCGATCATGTAAATGAAGGGAAGCGTGAACTTAATTTCTCGGAATTTGCAGGTTATTCTATTCGCCGCCAATATAGAAAATTAGAAGAAGTAAATGAACAAGTTAAAGAAGGAGAAATGCCCTTGTCTTCTTATACCATCATCCATAAAAATGCTGTTTTAAAAGACCATCAGAAATTAGCACTTGCCAATTGGGCTGAAGGTATCCGCGAAAAAATGCGCACCACTTATCCTCCCGACAGTTTAATTAAAAAGAAATAAAAACTGGCTAATTTTCATTACGATATTAAACGCTATTTTTTTTGCATATTGGGAATGCTGTTGATTGCATTCCCAATTTTCTTGCATCTCTATTTTACAACTGCACAATTTCAAATTCAATATGAAATGCAACAAAAATCTACCCTTGTAGATCAGGTAGAAATTGTTGCACCTGCTACATCATTAATTTGGCTGAAAAAAGGAAAAGAAATTTTGTATCAAGGCAAGCCATTTGACAT
>JBMOEQ010000159.1:0-7493 GCA_049314655.1 Ferruginibacter sp.
GATTGCTGCACGGCATCGGCCAACAAGGTGATGTACTCGTTGGATTGAGTACTTCAGGCAACAGTAAAAACATTGTAAAAGCATTTAACGTTGCGCATGAAAAAGGCATTACCACTATTGCATTAACCGGTGCAAGTGGCGGACAATTAAAACCTTTAAGCAACTTATTATTGAATGTTCCTTCTACCGATACGCCGCGTATTCAAGAGTGCCATATTATGTTGGGACATATCATTTGTCAGTTAGTAGAAGAACAAATGTTTTAATAAAAGTTGAAGGCTAAATGTTGGATCTTAAATGCATCAGATTGATTGAGTTTATAAAGATGGTGTGTTTATAAAGTCTATGCTCTAAACCCTAAACCCCTAAACCTCTAAACTAAATATATGATAAACGAAGCCATCATACTTGCCGGTGGATTAGGAACCCGACTTCGCTCTGTGGTTGCCGATTTGCCCAAATGTATGGCTCCGGTTGCTGGACACCCTTTTCTGTTTCATGTAATTCATCACCTGAAAAAAGAAGGCATCACACGTTTTATTTTTTCATTAGGCTATATGCATGAAGCCATTGAAACTTATTTGCACAAAGCATTTCCGGAGCTGGATATTGTGATTGTAATAGAGCAAGATCCGTTAGGAACAGGCGGCGCTATTCAATTGGCTTGTAAACATGCAGTTTCTCAAAATATTTTAGCATTAAATGGTGATACACTTTTTGCAATTAATCTAAAGGAAGTTTCGCATCAGCACAAACAAACCAACGCCCACTGTACAGTTTGTTTAAAACCTATAGAAAATTTCGATAGATATGGTGTTGTTGATATCAGTACTGATAAACACATCATTCAATTTCAAGAAAAGAAAGCATATAAAAGCGGACTAATAAATGGTGGCATTTATGCATTAAATGTTGCTTCCTTATTACAATTACAATTGCCCGAAAAATTTTCTTTCGAAAAAGATTATTTAGAAAAACAAACTCAAAGCTTTACGTTGTTTGGCATTGAACAAGATGTGTATTTTATCGACATAGGCATTCCGGAAGATTTTCAAAAAGCCAATATTGATTTATTGTCAAACGTTTCTTAACCTTTATCAAATAAAAATTCATGCCTATTCCAATAAACAACATCAATGCAGAATGGACTTTATTTTTAGATAGAGATGGGGTTATCAATCATGAAATCCCGAATGATTATGTACACCAATGGAAAGATTTTGTTTTCTACGAAGGTGTTCCGGAATCAATAGTAAAACTGTCGAAAATATTTAAATATGTAATTGTTATCACCAATCAACGTGGCGTTGGTAGAGGTATTACCAAAGAAGAAAACTTAATTGATATTCATCAACACCTTCAAGCTACCATTTCAAAAGCCGGAGGAAAAATAGATCAAATTTATTATTGTACTGCAGTTGAAGCATCACATCCAAATAGAAAACCTAATTCTGGTATGGGCTTACAAGCTAAATTAGATTATCCGGATATTGATTTTTCAAAAACCATTATGGTAGGCAATAGTATGAGCGATATGGAATTTGGAAAAAACATTGGAGCATACACGGTATTCCTCAAAACCACTAAACCTCATACAGATTTAACCTCGCCCTTGATTGATCAATCATTTAGTACGTTGACAGCATTTGCCCAACAATTTTAAGAGGACGTTAAAATTATTGCTATTTGCCATCGTGTTTTTCCGTTTAGCATCGAATCACTTATATTTATTGTATGAAGCGTTTATTGTATTTAATATTAATGAGTTTTGCTACCCATTTTGGCTATTCGCAATATTTGCAACAAACCGATATTGCATTATTGGAGAAAAAAGAAGATTCATTAAAACTCCATTCATTAAATATTATTCAAGGGCGAACTGCTGCAGATCGTTTTAAAGCCGATAGCATTTTTACAAAAATGTTTGTACGTGCTTTAAAAACGCCCTACTCTATTCAATATCCATTTGATTCTTTATTTACGATTTCAAAAATTGTTGCTCCAGATAGCAGCTTTAGAATTTTCACTTGGCAATTGGTGATCAATGAAAACACCATTCGTCAACATGGTGCTATTCAAATGAAAACTTATGATGGCAGTTTAAAATTATTTCCTTTAATAGATAAATCGGATGTAACCAATACAATTGTTGACACTATAGGTAATCATAAAGGATGGATAGGCGCCGTGTATTACAAAATGGTTACGAAAAGAAGTAGTAATCAAAATTTTTATACTTTGATGGGTTACGATGAAAATAATATTCGCAGTAATCGTAAAATTATTGAAGTTTTGAGTTTTGCCAATGATGAGCCGTTGTTTGGAGGCAGGTATTTTTCTTTTGAAGAAGACTCAGTTTTTAAATCGGTGCAAAGTCGCTACATCATGGAATATAAAAAAGACGCCGGCGCACGTTTAACCTACGATTCGGATTTAGATATGATTGTATTTGAACATTTGGAATCGGAAACCAAAGAACCCAATAAAAAATGGACATACATTCCGGATGGAGATTACGAAGGCTTTAAATGGAAAAACGGAAAATGGGTACATGTAAATAAAGTATTCAATCAAATTACTCCAGAAGGCCAAGAACCGGTTCCTGCACCTGTAAAGGATGCCAAAGGCAATACCATTGAAGAGAAGCTAAAGGGCGGAGGAGAGCAATAGATTTACAATAGTTGAACGATGGTTGAACAATGGTTTAGAAGTTTAGGGGTTGAGGGTTTAGAAGTTGAACAATCGTTGAACGATAGATGAACTATTGTTTAACAGTTGTTCAATTCAATCTCCGAGATTGTATTGAACAACTGTTAAACACTTAACATTTAACATTCAATGAATGCTTTGCGCCTTGAAATCTTGGCGACTTTGCGTGAAATAGTTTAGAAGTTTAGGGAAGAGACTTTATAAACTAACCATCTTTATAATCTCATGGTTTTTTTCTAAATTAAATTCAACATTATTCTCTATATGTTTCGAGAGGACACGAACCATTGCCCAGTTGTTCAATTCAATCTCCGAGATTGTACTTTCATTCAACAATAAACACTTAACATTCAATGAATGCTTAGCGCCTTGAAATATTGGCGACTTTGCGTGAAAATAGTTTAGAAGTTTAGGGGTTTAGAGTTTAGGGAAGAGACTTTATAAACTTACCATCTTTATAAACTCAATTGCTACAAGTATTTAAAATTCAACACTTAACATTAAACATTAAAAAATGCCCATTAACAATTTTAATCATCCAATTTCAACACAGCTAAAAACGCCTCTTGTGGCACTTCTACATTACCAATTTGCTTCATACGCTTCTTACCTTCTTTCTGCTTTTCTAATAACTTACGCTTACGACTGATATCACCACCATAACATTTAGCGGTAACATCTTTACGCATGGCACTGATATTTTCACGAGCCACTACTTTTGCACCAATAGCAGCTTGTATAGCTATTTGGAATTGCTGACGCGGTAATAACTCTTTTAATTTCTCACATAATTTTCTACCAAAATCTTGGGCACGACTACGATGTATCAATGCACTCAATGCATCTAATTTTTCGCCATTCAATAAAATATCCATTTTTATAATATCACTTGCACGATACTCAATTGGATGATAATCGAAAGAAGCATAACCACGCGTCATACTTTTTAAACGATCGTAAAAATCAAATACAATTTCAGTTAAAGGCATATCAAAAGCCAATTCAACACGGGTTGGAGTTAAATACCCTTGATTCATCAAAATACCCCGTTTGCCAATACACAAATTCATGATATTGCCAATATACTCGGGTTTAGTAATGATTTGCGCACGGATGAAAGGCTCTTCTATCTTCTCAATTCTACTAGGATCGGGCATTTCGGTAGGATTGTTTACAGTTATCACTTCTGCTTTTGTAGTGGTAGCAATAAAACTTACGTTGGGTACGGTTGTAATTACAGTTTGATTAAACTCACGTTCCAAACGCTCCTGAATAATTTCCATATGCAGCATGCCTAAGAATCCGCATCTAAAACCAAACCCTAATGCCTGAGAGGTTTCTAATTCAAAAGTTAATGAAGCATCATTCAATTGAAGCTTATCCATACAATCTCTCAACTCTTCAAAAGCATCGGTTTCAACAGGGAAAATACCTGCAAATACCATCGGCTTCACATCTTCAAATCCATTGATAAATGCAGCACATGGATTGGCCACAGTAGTAATGGTATCGCCTACTTTAACTTCTTTTGCATTTTTAATTCCGGTAATAATATAACCTACATCACCAGCTTTTACTTGGGTTTTTGTTTCCATACCCAGTTTTAAAATACCTACTTCTTCAGCAAAATATTCGCCACCGGCATTGTAAAAACGAATCTTATCGCCCTTTTTCAATGTGCCATTAAATATGCGATAGTAAATGATGATGCCTCTGAAGGAATTAAATACACTATCAAAAATCAATGCTTGCAATGGTGCGTCAACATCTCCCTTTGGAGCTGGAATGCGTTCAATAATTCCGGCCAAAATTTCTTCAATACCGATGCCGCTTTTACCACTAGCCAATAAAATATCTTCGGGTTTACAACCAATTAATTCTACAATTTGATCAGTTACTTCCGGAATCATGGCGCCATCCATATCAATCTTATTGATTACAGGTATGATTTCCAAGTTATTTTCAATAGCTAAATATAAATTACTAATGGTTTGTGCTTGAATACCTTGAGATGCATCTACCAATAGCAAAGCCCCTTCACAAGCAGCTAATGCCCTACTCACTTCATAACTAAAATCTACGTGACCGGGCGTATCAATGAGGTTTAAAACATATTCTTGTCCTTTGTAGTTATAATTGATTTGAATGGCATGACTTTTAATCGTAATTCCCTTTTCACGTTCTAAATCCATATCATCCAATACCTGCGCTTGCATATCTCTATCGCTGATGGTATGCGTAAATTCCAATAAACGATCGGCCAATGTACTTTTTCCGTGGTCGATATGGGCTATAATACAAAAATTTCTAATCTGCTTCATCCGGTTATAAGTTCTTTAAGAACTGCGAAAATAGCTGATTTTCGGTTGAAAATCGTTATTGTGGAAAGCTTTAATAAATGCTTCTGAAAGCCGGGAGATATTGCTTGAAAACTACAACCTGATTAAACTTCACCAAAAGAAATCTTCCTCCTACCTATTTACAAAGATTTTTATAAACCGTTTTAACATAAACTGTTGTTAAGAAGCCCTTCATAATTTTTTTGATTGGTGTTGATGGATGAAATTGCTAGAACAAAATTTAAACTTTTCAATTATGAACATTCAAGTAAATACCGACAGAAACATCAACGGAAATCATCAATTGGTTAATTATGTAAAAGACAAAGTACTTGGCGCATTTGAACGCTTTGGCGATTTAATTACGCGTATTGAAGTTTACATCAGTGATATCAATGGTGCAAAAAATTTCGGTAACGATAAACGCATTGTGTTAGAAGCACGCTTACAAAATATGAAACCAATAGCTGTTGCTGTTGAAACAAATAATGTTCATTTTGGCATTAAAAATTCTATTGCCAAAATGCATCGATCTGTTGTTGCTGTAAAAGCAAAATCATTGGGCTATTAAAATCAACAATACTTTTTTCGACATAGTGTTTCTTAATCCCCAAAGAAAATGCCACTCTAATTATGAGTGGCATTTCTATATTTATATTTTAGTGCTTATTATTCAACAAAAGTTTCGAAAATAACTGCTTTTAATTTTGAAACTTCTTGTTCATTGAGTTTTCCTAATATTTTTGATATTCTTTTTCTGTCAACTGTTCTAATTTGATCCAATACAATCCAACCTTTTGTTTTATGATGTTTTACTTCAACCCGAGTTGGATATGGTTTTGAACTGCTTGTCATTGGAGCCACTACAATTGTTTGCAAGTATTTATTCATTTCATTGGGAGAAATGATCACACAGGGTCTAGTTTTTTTGATTTCACTACCAATGGTTGGATCGAGATTAACCAAAACGATGGCATATTGATTCAACTCCATTCTTCAAAATTTTCATCAGGAAAAATATCATCTATCAGTAATTGATCGTCACCAGTTTCATGCAATTTTTTAAACGCTTTATCCCAACCTTTTCGCGGAGAGGCTTTAGGTTTCAAAATGATGAAATTCTTTTCCAATATCAATTCTATGGTATCTTGTATATTATATTTTTCTAAGATTGTTTTACTCAATCTTATCCCTTTTGAATTGCCAATAGATATTACGGATATGTCCATATCGTTAAATGTATCCACAAAGTAATTACATTTTTCTTAAAAACGAAAACATTATTTAAAATTTCTAATTGCGGTTAAACATATTTGAAATAGCCCAAAAAAAGAATGCCACCCCATGATGGAGTGGCATTTCTATATGAATAATTAGATATTTATTCTACTACTACCGAAATTACTGTTGGCACTACACCTTCGGCTCCAGAAACCCTTAATTGATAAACACCCGCAGGTAAAACATTGGTTGGGGCAATGGAATAATTAGCACTACCTCCATTGTGTTGAATTGCTTTAGACACTAATATTTGTCCAATGCCATTAAACACTTCTGCTTTAAATGTACCGGCAGGTATTTTAGTCATAACCAATCCAATGGTATTGTTTTTAACCGGATTAGGATAGACCAACATACCGCCATTTACTTTACCAATAGTAACTTTTACAATTCTACTGTACTCTACTTCACCGGTATTTGAAATACTCTTAATTCTGTAAAAATGATCACCGGCTTGAGGTTGAACATCTAACCACTTATAAGTATACTGTGTACGATTTTGAGCAACCGCCATTGTATAATTTACAGGTGTAAAATTTCTTCCATCAGAAGAAGCTTCAACCGCATATTTTTCAATATTGATTTCATTTTGAACCGTCCATTCAACCGCAATATCTTGTTGTTGTTGATAAGCTTTTACATCACTAATTTTTACAGGAATAACGCCACCGGAAATTTGTTTAAATACCAACATGAATCTGTCTTCTGCCCAATTTCCAGGAGGATTTGCAGCAATATTGAAATTGATTCTGGTAGTATCGGTTAAAGAAACCGGTGTTTCTGTTTGCAAATATTTATCGACTAAAAATGCAGACAATAACGGATCAGCTAAACTATCTGGAGCAAACTCAAATTGGAAATTATTGATGGTTAAATTTCTTAAACGGAAGAATAAAGTATCGCCTGCTTGTACCGGTTTTCTACGTTCAATGGCAATGTATTTTCCATCGCGATATAAACTGAAGTTCTCCGTGAAATTGCTGAATTTTTCAACATCAAATGCATCAACCGTATTATTGTGAATAGGATGGAAAGTTGCCAATAAACCGTCTGTTATTTCGGTACTACCATCTGCTTTTACAGTTTTAAGATTTGTACGAATTTGGCTACCCGGGCGGAACACTAAACGTGTACTACCATCTACTTTAATATTCTCTGCAAAGT
>JBMOEQ010000160.1:0-7404 GCA_049314655.1 Ferruginibacter sp.
AGCTTTTACTTTTGCTTTTGATGCACCATCATTTTTTAAAATTATTTTTTGATACAACGGGTTATAAAATGGTTCTGCAGTATTTAGGCTATTGCCAATTGTAAAAGTGCGCCCTAAATCTTCTACATCTTTATCGGGATAAACTAAATTATATGCAGCATCTTGATATGTAGAAATGCCAATGCCAATAAAAATTCTTTTTGAGGCAATGGAAGTAGATTGATTTTTTTCTATGGTTAGTTCTTGTCGCAAACTTTCCATTCCATTTTCATCAAAACAAAACAGTTGTATATAATTGTTGCCCTCACTTAAACGCACTGTATCGTAAAATAAATTATCCCTACTTTCGGTACCAATCATTTTACCATTACCGGTATAAGCTGGAATGCTATTGATTTTTATTTGATACCCTTTAATTTTACCGGAAGCCGCTTTGAAAGCAAAAGTCAAAAAAAGTTTATCCTCAATCGTTGTATTGCTGATTAATTGAATAGAAGGCAAACTGCTAATATCAGGAATTTTTGAAGCAGCAATTTCCGAAATACCTGTACGTCGTACTCTTTTTTTCCAAGCTTCTTCTAAGGCTAAAGCCAATTTATTATTCGTCTTTTGATCAATTTGTTGTAAAACAATATCGGGCCTGTTTAAGGCTAAATCAAATTGCTCGTAACCGTATGCTTTATTGTTTACTACAAAATTTAATTCATTGATACTTTCTCTGCTGCCAAAATAATAATTGGCGGGTGTAAGCATGGCATAAGAAAGTCCATCTTGAAATTGTATGATATTTAAAATTTCTTTTCCTGTTTGTACGTTCCATACTTTGGTTTTTCCATCCGAAGAACTACTCACTAAAAATTGATTATTGTTAATGAATTTTAAATCAGTGATGTTGCTGCTATGGCCACTCAATATCCATTTATTTTGTTGATGTACATTGTCGTAAATCAAAATATCTTGACCTAAAGAAGTGGTAGCTGCAATCAATGAATCGCCAGTTGATAAATGAAAGGGTGCAAATGCATTGATCTCTAATTGAGGAATGCCGGTATTAATTTCCCATTGAACCAATTTGCTTTTATAAGCGCCCCATAAATATTGATTGTTTTTCGAAAATGCCAATTGGCTTATTGGTTCCGAACTGGTTCCCATTTCATTAAAATTAAATGACAAATCGAGCATTCTTTTCCATTCAATTTTTTTATCAATTCTCCATACTTTGATATCGTTTGAAGTAACGGCATTTACATCTTTAAGACTAACTGAAGCCAATAAGGTTTCATCGGCATTCATGGCCCATTGGGTAACATCGCCAACATGTCCTTCTAATGCAATGGTATCGCCTGTTTGTTGGTTGAATAACAAAATGCTTTCTATCCCTCGAAAATAGGAGAGTTTCCAACTTTTGGGTAATTCTACTTTATACTTACTACCTGCAATCATGGTATCAGAAAATCTGATATTGTATCGAAGGTTGATAGAATCTGGAATACGATTAGAAAATTCAAAAATTTCTTTGGGGAATGCCGCACCTAATTCCCACTCCCATAATTTTCTTTCATTTCCGCCTTTATTTTCTGCTTCTATTAGAAATTGTTTTCCAGTATTGGATACATAAATGGCTGTTGGACGAGAGACTTTAAAATTGGCACTGCGTATTAATTTTTCGAAAGGGTTAAAAAGAGCGATTTGGTTGGGATCAGTTACCACATATTTATCCATAGCATGCGAAACAAATAAATTATACTCTTTGGTTTCGTTATGCGAATAGTTGTTTTCACTATACCATTGTAAAGGATTGATTTTATTATGTATTTCAAAAATAGTATCTAATTGAACCGGGGGGATGAGTTGCGCTGTTAGTTGTGCGTTTTTAAATTCTAATAATTTCCATTGATGATGCATATTGGCTACCCATTTGTTGCCATATTTGAACCAATAGAAAATTGATTGTTCGTTTAAATTGTGCGGCTTGCCATCTATACTGAAAAATTTATAGGCATGAATGGTATCGGTTATTTCATGCGTATTCATGTTTATGCCGGCTTGGTTGTTGAAATACACATAGGCGCCATCGTTTGTAAGTTGAGGATAATAATTGTAAAATTTGCCAAGTTGAAGTTCATGTGCTTTCTTTTTCCAAACGGTATCCCATTGTAATGGCTTTGTTTCTTTTAGCACAAAAAATGTAGTATCCGGATTGTCGTAATCAATAAAGGTTGAAAGTAGTAATGCATGATTGGGATCAACATAATCAAGATGTTCAAATACATTTGAATGAATACGTTCACGTGTTCCGTTAGTCAAATTTATTTTCCATCCAATATCATAGTCTTTAGGTATTGCTGTATTGGCAAAGTTTACCGATTGCTTAACCAGTAAATAATTTTCATTGTATTGTTTAGCCCAATGGGTACTAAGGGTAAACGCACCGCTGCTATCAAATAATGTAATTACTTTTTGTACAGTACTATTTTGCTGATTCCAAAAGAATACTTTGTTATTGCTGCAACTGACTAATTGATCTTTTGCGACAAAAAATTTCACCAAATTTCCTGAATGACCTATATATGTTCTCATTTGTTTCATGGTTTGTACATCCCATGCATGTATTTCCCCATTTCTGGTATACGTAAAGAGTACACTATCGTTATCAGAAAATTTAGCTTCATAGAGTGCTCTATGCCCGGTTTGAACCATAACTTCTATTGGGTTCTGTAACGTGTCTGTTGTTGTAACTGTGCCTGTATTTGAAAAGCTGTAAAGCCTATTTTGTAAGGATAGTAGAATTAGACAAAAAAATAAAATGAATCTCATAAATTGTTTATTAACTTTTCAGCATGAAACTTTATTTTCCATTTATACTGCTGTTCATTTCAAATATAGTGAGCGGGCAATTAACAGAACCCATACATCGGAAAATAAATATAGCCAATTTTGATGATAGCCGTTTTTATCAATCGGCTGTATTGCCTCAGGGATGGGTTACTTGCGGAAGAGCAGTGAACAGTTCATCTAAAAAAGCAATAGCATTGGTGTATATACATCAAAGCGCTAAGGAAGATACATTGATTCAATTAGATGCCGGTATCAACTGTAGGTTTTATACGGTTGTTGCCGATACCGACTCGTCTTTTATTGCCGCCGGATATATTGGCTATAGTAAAGATTCAACCACACGAACTTTTTTTACACGATGGAATTTAAGCGGACAATTGATAGATTCGGTTTCTTATCACTTGGGAGATGCTTCTTTGAATATTGTTTCGGATTTACAATTTGTACCCGGACAAGGCATTTTTGCTTGGTGTTCGGAAGGGGAAGAGGAGAGAGGGCATCCTTACTTACTGCAACTGAATCATGCATTGAAATTGATACATAGTACTTCTGTTCAACTACCTACTCAATTGTTTTCTTTTGGTAACATTATTTATGTACCCGAAAGAAATCAGTTGCTTTTTAAAGAATACAATGATACCACTTGTATTTTGGGTTGGGTAGATTTTAGGGGAAATATTATAGATAGCAGTTCGATATACATTAATTACAATTATTACAATCCTTCCGATACTACAGTAACGCCATACTCCTATATTAATGATGTAGCGTTTAAGCCTTATAGTATGCTATGGTACAATAATCAAATTTACATTTCTGGTATGTATCGAAATAAGATTTGCTTAGTAAAACTTTCAACTGATTTTGAATTATTGGTATCAAATATTATTTATTCAAGTAATTTAAATGACGAAGCCGGCGATATGTTTATCAACAGTGATGGGCTGTGGATGGCAAGTTTAAGTAAGGCAATTGACAATGCCCGATTTTTCCAAAAATTACAGCTCCTTGATACGGCATTACGCTATCAACAAGTATTGTATACCCATTTGTCAACCACTCAAATTAATCTTCTCCCTTTAACAAACGATGAAGTATTGTTAACAGGGAATACCGATTCATTACAATTCAGTTTTCCATCTTGGACAATAGCTTCCGTAAAACTTACAGATCCGATATCGCCCAAATTTACATGGAGTTCTTTAGAAGGTCCATTGGGTGCCGATGCTACTGCTTTTACTATTGATGATAAGGGTAACTATTGGCTAGGAACCGGATCGAGTGGGGGAGTATATTTTTCGAAGGATAGGGGTAATACTTGGAATCCGATGTTAAAGGGTATGGGCGCTATGCATGTAAGTGCACTTTTATTTAAAGCAGATACTTTGTGGGCAAAAGTAGAAGACATGCGATTGAAAGAATTACTTCCTAATACAAAAATTGAAACTGCTTATTTTTATTTATCGGGTAAAAAGAAAAAACAACAATGGAAATGGGTAAGTGATGATGCTGCAACAATGCCAATTGAAAAATCTATACGGTATAATGATATTTTGCTTTTTAATAGGTATCAAGAAAATTTCCCCCTTAAAAAAACGAGTTTAGCTTATAGTAGATTGATTCAATATTATAAAGGATTTGGAGTAGACTTTAAAAATGAATCCTTTGATTTATACCAACATGAAGTATCGAATCGTTTTATTGGGTTTCATGCTATTGACAGTAGCATACAAACACTCAATGCCAGTTTTCCACCCGATGTGTTTGAGTTAAATAGAAATATTGATTTGGATAATGAGCGTATGATCTTACTCAGTAAAACCGGATTGTATTTCTCTGAAAATAAACAAGCATTGTATGCAGCGCCTCGAAATGGATTAACGGCTACGGATGTTCGTTTATTGCGCAAAAGAAATAATGGCGATTTAGTTGCTTTAGTAGGCACCGGTGAAATATGGTGTTATAGAAATGCCACATGGAAAATGCTATTTACAACAAATGATTATTTTAGAAAATACGGAAAAGACAGTTTAGATGTAGGTTTAGATATTCCCACTTTTGATGTAGCAGCCGATGGTACTATTGTATTTCCCTTTGGTGCCGATATGTGGGAAATTAATGCAAAGGACATTGTACAACCTTTATTATTTCATGGAAACTTATTGAACGAATTTGAAGATGATGGGAATGCCAGTAATGTAAATTTATTTGGAGGTACAAAAATAGCCGAAGAAGATTATTTGTTATTGGGCGTTTCGAGAATTCATAACTTTCAATTGTTTCGATGGAAGGCAGGAATATTATCTTTATTGAATTCTTTTCCTTCACCCGTTTTTACTTTTGCTTATACCGATAAAATAGGAAGTGTATGGATAGTAAGTGATAGCGTGTACTTATGGAACAAACCTTCAGTAACACTTCAAGGAACTTTGGAACGAAATGGTGTAACATTTAGTACGGCAATCAGCTCAAATGAAAAGGGCAATGTTGTTGTACTGGCCAATAATGTTTATTACCTATGGGAGCCAACAAATAAAGAATGGTTTCCTTATTTATTCGATTTTGATGCATCATCAAATGCTCGTGCTTATTCCAGTATTGCTATAAGCGAAAACAAACAGGTGTATGTAGGTACGGCACCTTATTATAGCATTGGTTGTGGATTTAGTACCGAAGGATATCCCGATGGTGTTTTCTATTTCACCGGTAATAAATTGGTTGCATTAAAAAACAACATCAACAATTGGATATATGCGTTAGAGTTTGATGCCAATGATGAATTGTGTTCAGGTACAAGTGGTAGTGGCGTTTTAAAAGTTAAACCAATTACAAAAAAGTAATTTCAATAATTATTATTATGATGCGTTATCTCCTTTACACTTGTTTAATTGCTTCAGTACATATAGCTGTTCCTGCTATTGCACAACAAGCTATATCACCTGCTGCTACCGCTTTTCATCAAAAAGCGATTTCAACAATGAATCGTCAACATGTTGCGTGGATTCAACAAACTGCCCAATCCCTTAAATCAACACCAATAGATGAAAGTGCTTATCGAGTATTAGCTCAAAAACATGCTGCCCAATTTGGTATCACCAACGAAAGCGATATTATGGCATTGGTATTTTTTGTGATGATGGAACAAGCTAAATCCAATGAACAGGAACTCAAGGATTTGATGAATCAAATGGAAGAGAATAGAAAGAATAAAGAAAAATTAAGAGAAACTAGTCGGGCATTAAAGGAAATGAAGTCGAGGCAAGCCAACATTACTAAACAAATGTTAGATTCTATTCGAATCACAACAAACAAAAATGCTTTAAGAAATACAAGAGTAGTACAACAAAAAAATGTTCAACTTTCTTCTGGTGTAAGAAGAAATCAAACGATTGTAAAAGCTACTCCCGAACAAGTGCAACAATTGGAAGATGAATTGAAATCGAAATTGGATAGCCTGAATGATATGGGAGAACTTGAACAACTCCGTTTACAACAATACATGGATCGAAGAAGTAAAGCTTTAGAAACGCTAAGTAATATTTTAAAGAAAATTAGTGATACACAAGATAACATCATCGGTAATTTGAAATAATGCATTCATGAAAAAGAATTCAACAAAAGTTTGTGCAGCATTCATGATAATCTTTTATTGCACATCTTTCACTACAATATTTGCACAAGAAGAACCTAAAGAAACTCAGTCAAAGGTAATGTATCCTGTATCGCCGGCTTCTTTTCCGGGTGGGGATGAAAAATGGTTTAAGTTTCTTTCAAAGAACATACACTTTTTTAATAATGCTTCCATGAAGGCACCTAGCGGGAAGTATAAAGTATTCATTCAGTTTACCATTACAACAACTGGGGAAGTAACTGAAATAAAAGCTTTATCTCAAAATGGATTTGGTATGGAAGATGAAGCTATACGGGTAATTAAAACTTCTCCTAAATGGACACCGGCCTTAATGCAAGGAAAAGCAGTGCCTTTTGTACAGCGTGTGCCCATCAATTTTGTAGTTGAATAGTACCTGAATTTTACTTGCAGCTTTTCAAGCATTCAAAAGTATTTATTCATTGTAAATCAATGTTTTTACTTCAACCAACCGCATATGGAAACCTGCTGGCCTTTTATAGGATGTAGCAAAATAGGTGCTTTGGAATATTTTTTCTATTTTCAATTTCATTTCCACCCAATTTTTTTTCAATGACAAGATTTAAAAGAATCTGTTTATTTACAGGTATTCTATTGCAAAGTACAGTTGTTTTGATGGCGCAAAAGCCCAATCCATCTGCCGGATTAGAAATTAAGCTGGCACCCGAAAATGCACAGTTTCATATTTCAAGCAATATGAACATTTTAGAACGCACAGGTTTTCCTTCTGCCTTATATCAACTTTCTGTTCCTGTTCAAGGCACAGATCCTGAAACACAGTGCAGAAATTATTTACAATCCAATCGTTCCCTTTTGGGCATCAGCAATAGCGATATCCAACAACTTCGTTTGCATAAAATTCGTCGCGATGATGGAGGTACAGTTGTAAGACTTCGACAAACTTATCTAGGATTACC
>JBMOEQ010000161.1:0-7347 GCA_049314655.1 Ferruginibacter sp.
TTTGGAAACTTCCTGTACATGAAGTTGTTGAAGCTATTGGAAGCATGTCGGGGGTAAGGGGGAAGTAGGTTTAGGGGTTTAGGTTGGAGGATTTGTAAAACCGTTGAGCAATGGCTGAACTATTGTTGAACGATGGTTTAACAGTAGGCAAAAGGTTTAGTGTAGAGACTTTATTAACTCGGTTGAACTGTTGTTGAACGATAGTTGAACAATTGGTTAACGATTGCAAGTTTTATCTCCGAGATTGAAATTTTCCATTTAAAATTCAACATTTAACATTCAACATTGTTGTTAAGCTTTGCGTGAAAATTTGAGCATTTGGTTAACGATTGCAAGTTTTATCTCCGAGATTGAAATTTTCCATTTAAAATTCAACATTTAACATTCAACATTTAACACAGAACATTTATGGCGAATTAGTTGAGCATTTAGCAATAAGAAGTAAAAAACTTTAGACACTTTGCAAACTTTACAAACTTATTAAACCGCATCAACACAATTTCGCTTTTAGGTATTTAACTTTACGCACTAAAAACAACTTCATAAATATGAAAAAAATCTTTGCTTGCCTATTGCTTGCAGCTATTTCTATAAATAGCATTTATGCCCAAGCTAAGCTTATTGAAAAAGTTAATGGTAAAAAGGGAGAAATCGTAATCCCTTATGAAAAGTATGTACTCCCCAATGGATTAACCATTTTGATACATGAAGACCATAGCGATCCATTAGTACATATTGATGTTACCTATCACGTAGGTAGTGCTCGTGAAGAAATTAATAAAAGTGGATTTGCACATTTCTTTGAACACATGATGTTTCAAGGAAGCGATAATGTTGCAGATGAACAACACTTTAAAATCATCAATGAAGCCGGTGGCACATTGAATGGATCTACCAATTTAGACCGTACCAACTATTACGAAACCCTCCCAGCCAACCAACTTGAAAAAGGCCTTTGGTTAGAAGCAGATAGAATGGGCTTTTTATTAGATGCCGTAACTCAACAAAAATTTGAAATTCAACGCAGCACGGTAAAAAATGAGCGTGGCCAAAATTACGATAACCGCCCTTATGGTTTAACTGGCGAATTTACCAGCAAAAATCTCTATCCGTATGGTCATCCGTACAGTTGGCTTACTATAGGTTATGTTGAAGATTTAAATCGTGTTGACGTGAACGATTTAAAGCGCTTCTTTTTACGTTGGTATGGCCCTAACAATGCAACCTTAACTGTTGGTGGCGATGTTAATGTAAAAGATGTAGTGCGCTTAGCTGAAAAATATTTTGGCAGCATCCCCGCCGGTCCAAAAGTTGAAAAAACAGTTTTACCTCCTGTTCAATTAAGTACAAATAGGTATGTTTCTTATGTTGATAATTATGCCCGCTTACCACGTTTACAAAAAACATTCCCTACAGTTCCAAATTACGATAAAGACATGTCGGCTTTGGCTTGCTTAGCACAGGTATTAGGACAAGGAAAGAATTCTATTTTGTATCAACAACTGGTAAAACCTCAACAAGCTTTATCGGCAAGTTCATTTAGTCGCTTAAATGAATTAGCTGGTGAAATGAGTTTTAGTTTTAGTCCGCTCCCCGGCAAAAGTTTAAGTGCACTAGATTCTATGTTTTATGCGGCATTGGAGGCATTTGAAAAAAGAGGCGTAACCGATGAAGATATTGCCAAATTTAAAGGTGGTATAGAAGCTCAAACCATCAATGGTTTACAAAGCGTTTCGGGTAAAGTATCGCAGTTGGCCGCATTCAATACTTTTTCGGGCAACGCCAATCGCATTGGAGAAATGTTGAAAAGAAATTTAGCTGTTACCAAAGAAGATGTTTGGCGTGTTTATAATACGTACATTAAAAATAAACCTTGCGTTACCGTTAGTGTTCTTACCAAAGGCTCCACAATTGTTGCTGCTGCACCCGATAATTATACCATCGATACTACAGGATATAAAGCACCCGATTATGGCTATAACAACTTAACCTATACAAAGGCAAAAGATATTTTTGACAGAAGTAAAGTGCCTGGCTCGGGCCCAAATCCTGTAGTAAAAGTACCAGCCTTTTGGAAGAAGCAATTGCCCAATGGTATTCAAATGATTGGTGCAGCCAATACAGAATTACCTGTAGTTACTGTTGTAATTAGAATTCCTGGAGGGCATTTATTGCAAGCCAATGATACAACCAAAATTGGTTTACCCGGTATGGCAGCTGCAATGATGAATGAAGCTACCAAAAAACGTTCTGCTGAAGAAATGGCGCAAGAACTACAAACATTAGGCAGCAATATAAGTGTATCATCGGGATTAGATAATTTGAGTTTTACCGTTCAAAGCTTGAAAAAAAATCTACCCCGTACACTTGCATTGTTAGAAGAACGCATGTTTGAACCAATGTTTAAACAAGATGATTTTAACCGTTTACAAAAACAAGCAATTGAAGGTTTCAAACAACAAAAATCACAACCCTCGAGCATTGCTTCAAATGTATTAGAGAAAATTAATTACGGTGGAGATAATATTTTAGGAAAAAGCGACAATGGAACCGAATCAACTATTAAAGGATTGAAGCTTTCGGATGTTGAGCAATATTACAGCAAAGCACTCACAAGTAAAGGCACAAAAGTGATCATCACCGGCGATATTGCACAAGCCGAAATTTTACCGCAATTGGGTTTCTTAAATAAACTACCCAATAATACAATAAATATTCCAACACCTCCGGCAGCGCCTGTAATTAAAAATACTACCATTTATTTAGTAGATGTACCTAAAGCAGCGCAAACGGAATTTAGGGTATCGAAAATAACCGATTTAAAATATAATCCAACCGGCGAATATTATAAAACCGTTTTAACGAATTATGTTTTAGGCGGATCTTTCAACAGTCGATTAAACATCAATTTAAGAGAAGATAAAGGTTGGACGTATGGTGCCAACTCATCTATCAGTGGCGATAAATATACCGGTGCATTTACTTTCAGTTCGGGTATTAGAGCCAATGCAACCGATAGTGCATTGATAGAAATCATGAAAGAAATCAATGGTTATGTAAATGATGGTATTAAAGAAGATGAATTGAAATCGTTGAAAAGTGCTATCGGTCAAAAAGATGCCTTAGCCTACGAAACGGGCAATCAAAAAGCAACTTTTATCGGTAGAATTTTAGAGTATAATTTAGCTCCCGATTTTACAACCGTGCAAAACAATATTGTAAAAAATATTACCGCAAAGGAAATCAATGCATTAGCTAAAAAATGGATTACACCCAACCAATTGAACATCATTTTAGTTGGCGATAAAAAACTGATTCTTCCTGGTTTACAAAAATTAGGATATCCAATTGTTGAATTAGATGTAGATGGTAATGTGAAATAAATTTTTCTAAGGAATTAAAACGGCTGCAATTTGTAGCCGTTTTTTTATGCTATTACTCTACCTGTTTTGATGGACGAATTAACCAACTCTGCCGATTTCTTTCTTTTACTACTAACCAATAAAAGAAAAAAGCCGTTGTTATGTATGGAATAATTTCTATAATAACTGATGGAATAGTTTTACTTAAATCAATCAATAATCCATCTTTTCCAATATTTCCAAAACCAAACAAAGAAGGAATCCGAAACCAATAGTAACAAGAAACACTTGCGGCTGCAAATAGCGGCGTAAGTAAATCCTTTTTTGAATTTGAAAAAAATTGCTTGGCAACAATATAAATTAATAAAGTAATTAATCCCCCGCCGAAAGGCAAACCATAAGCTGTTAATAAATCGTGCGAAGCCGCATTATTTATGTCATCGGCAACATGAAACCAACCCCATATAAAACCTGGCAATGCCCCTGTAATTAACCATCCGTTTATTCGATGGTAAAAGTTTGTAGGTGCAATATTGGGATGAACATTTGGTGTAGAATCGGGACAAGGCACAACACAGTTTTTACAACTGGCACAATGGGCATTGGGCACTTTTATGAAAGCATTACTGCCATATAATTTTTCTACCGGATGAATAGGACATAGACCGGAGCACCAAGCACTTTTCCACTCAAAGAAAAATCCTAATACTGTACCAATAACTACCATTGCAATAAGGAGAAATGCAGTAGCAATTCCATTATTGTTAAAGAAAGGGTGGCGTAAAGGCACAATTAAAAACAATGCTACTATTGACACAAAATTTAATTTACCCAATTGCAGTGTAGATAGTTTTTTTTGTTTGGATAAACCTAAATGTCGGGGTAAAAGATTGGTTGTTGCAAGCGGACAAACATTGCGCCATACACCGGCAGCCACTACCAATAATGCCGGCGCTATAGGTATTAAAATATTCCAAAATACTATAGTACCAACAGGAGGTAAAAAAAGCAAACAACTTAAAATAGCTGCACCAATGAACCAAACCGCCCATTGTGCAATGCGCCAATATTTTATGGTAGAAGGTAAAAATTGATGGGTTGGTTTTTCAAGCACTCCAAATTCGTTCATATTTGCCGATAATTTCAAAACTAAATTTTATTAACCCGCGCAAAGTATCATTAAGGAGTTTTTAAAAAAATGATTGATGTCAGCAAGTAGCCTATTATTTAACATTATGCTCATCTATTTCGCCATTTTAAAAATAATATTACAACGTATGCTAATTTTTTGCATTTAATTAAACTGCTTGATAGAAAATTGAAATTTTAAAAACCCTGAAAACTATCTAAAAGATTCAAATAATGCACAAGCAGCTTTATATCGTTCTTCTGATTTTGCCCAACAACTACATTGGTAATATCCTTCATATTTTTCGAAGTAAATAGAAAAAGCAATGTCTTCGCCTTTAACAGTAAATGTATCATGCTCAGCCTCACTATCAACAAAATTTTTCCAAAAAGCATGTACTTTATCAGGATCAATTGAAATTTCGATGAAACGGCTAATGGCTGGTAGATGGCGAAACACATCGCCCATATGCATGCACGTTTCGGCAATATTGGGCCTTGGTAAAGGTTGAGAAACAGGCTTAGGAATTAGTTGCTTTAATCGATTATTATAAATAAGGTGCTGCACAACAACTCCATCTTCTGCATATTCTACATACTCAATCATTAAACCATTACTGTACAATTCTTTTTGTCGAATTGTACCATCAGGATATTGTGCGGCGATATACCAACCTTTTTGTGGACGATCTGTTGAACACATTTGCAAGGCCTTTTTAAAAATGAAATTATGCAATTTAAAATACAATTGAAAAGCTTAAAAGTGAAACCGAAACATGAAAATTGAATTTATGACCACACTGTGACTTCCATCCTAGTTGCTTTAAATAAAAATGGCTAAATTTAAAAACACCTTAAGTAATAGTAAAACGATTTATGAATCCTTTGATCACACATAGTATCATTCAAACCGCTTTAGCTAATAAGAAAAAGCATATTAGCGAGGATAAACATTTATCCGACTACGAATCGGCAAAGGAGTTGCGTAAATTTATCATCACTATTAAGCGATATATCATCGATTTCTTTTTGATTGGATTAGGTGTATTATCTGCAGGCTTTGGATTAAGAGGATTTTTATTGCCCAATAATTTTATTGATGGTGGAGCAGTGGGTATTTCGTTGTTGATTGCAGAAGTAAGCAGTATTCCACTTGCAGCATTACTGGTAATTGTAAATGCTCCTTTTATTATTTTAGGCTATAAAATCATAGGAAAAAGCTTTGCGATTAAAACGGCCATTGCCATTATTTTTTTAGCACTTGTTGTAGCTTTTGTGCCTTATCCTCAGATTACGCAAGACAAATTATTGATTGCCATTTTTGGTGGATTTTTCTTAGGTCTGGGTATTGGACTAGCGGTAAGAGGTGGAGGTGTTATTGATGGCACAGAAGTTTTGGCCATAAGCTTAACCAAAAGATTGGGCCTAAGTATAGGCGATATTATTTTAATAGTAAACGTTATTATATTTTCTGTTGCCGTCTATGTGCTATCGATTGAAATTGCATTGTATTCGATGCTCACCTATTTGGCTGCATCTAAAACCGTAGACTTTGTAATTGAAGGTATTGAGGAGTACACCGGTGTAACTATTATATCGGTTAAGGCCGATTCAATAAGAGCCATGATTATAGATGATTTAGGTAGAGGTGTAACGATTTTTAAAGGGGAAAGAGGCTTTGGTAAATCGGGACATACTATAGGCGACATTAAAATTATTTACACGGTAATTACACGATTAGAAGTAAGTAGATTGAATGCTGAAATTGAAAAGATAGATCCACACGCATTTGTAATCATGAGCAGCATTAAAGACACCAAGGGTGGGATGATAAAAAAACGTCCGTTGAAAAATTAAACAGGAATGCGGTTATTATTGTTGTTGCATTTAGGTTAGCCGCCGAAAGGCTGCCGGATGTAGCGGATAGCCCGCAAGCCCAAATACTTTTGGGCGAGGACTAGCAGCATACAGCCGGAACCACTGTTGCACAAAGCAAAAAAGCCCAAAGCCCCTATCCTTGTTTACGCACATATTTGGTGAGAATAACAATAAGCTGGCCTTCAATTTTACCTTCAATTTGCTCGGTATTATCGGGTACCACACGGATGTTTTTTACCACGGTGCCCATTTTTGCGTTGAGGGTAGAGCCTTTAACATCGAGCGATTTGGTGAGCACAACGGTATCGCCTGATTGTAAAATTTGCCCATTACAATCGCGGTGTAAATCTACCGATCCATCATTTTCGTGATCGCCGGTGGCTTTTGCCCATGCTAAATTTTCGTCGGATAAATACATCATATCTAAACTATCGGAAGCCCAACTTTCGTTTCTAAAACGATTGAGCATACGCCATGAAACCACTTGCACACCGGGCACTTCGCTCCACATCGATTCGGTTAAACCCTTCCAATGTGCGGCATCGAGTTCGGCTTTTTTATCGATTTGATTTTTGCAGGTTTCGCAGATGAAAATGGTGTTGTCGGCATTGCTATTGTCTTGCGGAAGCACTTCATACACTTGCAGATTTTCGGTTGATTTACAGAGTTCGCAAGTGTTTTCGCTTCTTTGTTGGAGCAGTGCTTCTAGTTTCATAATTGTGTTTTAGAAGCCGCGAAGGTAATATTTTTAAATGGCAGTATTCATAAGGGTTTTGTGTAATGTATTGGAAGGTTTTCACGCAAAGCATTAGTACAATGTTGAATGTTAAATGTTGAATTTTAAATGGGGAAATTCAATCCCGGAGATTAAACTAGCAATCGTTAACCAAATTTTCACGCAAAGCGGCAAAGATGATCAAGCCGCAAAGATTTAAGCATGTAAAATGCTATGATCGTTTATGCGTTTATAAAGTTGGTA
>JBMOEQ010000162.1:0-7337 GCA_049314655.1 Ferruginibacter sp.
AATACAAGTGCTGTTGGAGTTGTTGTTAATGCATCTAGCTGTAGTGCAGTAGGTGAAAATTGGTTGAGCTTTATTTTTTCTAAACTATTGTTTTTTAAATACAAAAAAGGTTGATGTAAATATCCCAAACTATCTTGTTGTGGTATGGCATCAAAATACGCACGCATGCTATGTAAAATAATGGGATAAGGCACTTCGTTCACAGCGCCAATTTGTTTGCTGTACATTGTCCAACTGCCTGTTTTAGCATTTTGTATTGCTGTGCCGGTGTCATTCAAAACTATAGGCTGTAAAGTAGGTACGGGTATACCTTTTGGCGATTGATTCAATGTTTCTTGTATGTTGGAAACAGGTGCTTTGCCTGCCCCTGTAAATGGAATATTCAATAAACTTGCAATCACCAAATCTACCATCACTATTTTAATCAGTAGATTTTTTTGTTGATGAAGAAGGCAATATTTAATACCCCAAATCAAAAACAATTGAAACATACCTTGAATCCAAAAAGTATCATAAAAACTGATACTGTCGATTATGGCTTTCAGTTTTGATACAATACCTGTTTCCTTAAAAATGTTTTCTGTTCTATACAAAATTGATTGCTCTGTATCTATACTAAAATATAATCCTCCAATAATTGCCAAGAAAAGCAGTATTTCAATAATGTAGTATATCCTTTTTATAGAGCCGGAAAATTTTTGGTGCTCATTAAAAAATACCTGTAATTGTTTAGCTGCTAATAAGATGAAACTTAATAAGGCAAATAGTCTAAATTCTCCATTCAATCTTACATAACCAATGAACGGAATGCACTTATAAGCAATTGTTTTAAAAATACCACCCGAAGCCAACAAGGCAAATCCAATTCCTGAAATCAACCAAAACCAATCTTCAAATTTTTTCTTTTGAAAAATGGCTACAATAAAAAACAGTAAAAAAGTTAATCCAAAATAGCTGTTGCGCATAGATGGATCTGTAGCATAATAAGTGTCATTTTTTACTGTAGTAAAAGGAAGTAATACAGATGTCCAAGATTGAATATTGGTAGGATGAGAAAGTGCATCCGTTAAACTTAATTTTTCTGATCTTAAGAAGAAAGGAAAAATATCCATGTAACCGGCAATCATACCGGCCGATAATAAAACAATGGCAATAACTAAAAGCATATTGGATTGCACCACCTTGGCTATAGAAACACTATGTATAGATTTTCGATAAATACCCCAGATGAAATACAAAGCCCAAAAACTAAAAAAATAAATGGCACTGATAATTAATCCGGGATGTGCCGAAGCAACAAATAAATAGAATAATAATGCTGCTACACTTAAATTGCGCCAATTGAAATGGTTTAACAAAAGAAAATATGCCCAACAACACCAAGGCAAAAATGCAGCGGCACTAATCCAATTAAAATGTTGAAGATGGCCTACCATATACCCGCAACACAAATAACTGCATCCAGCAATAAGGCTAATGGCTTGATCTAATTTATACAACCTGCAAAGTTGATACATGCCCCAACCTCCCAATACAATATAGAATAGCAATTCGATGGTAAGTGTATATGCATTATAACCAACTGTTGAAGCAATTAGCCAAGTTATGGGACTCCAAAAACCTCCACTCATATCGCCATATTGCGGAAAGCCATAATTGATATACGGATTCCAAAACGGAAAATATCCGGCATGTAAACTTTCGCTCATGAAAAACTTAGGCGGAAAGTAACCTGTAAAGGCGTCGTTCTTTACAAAAAACTGAAACGAACTGATGGGTAAGTAGGCAACAACCATCACCAACAATAAAATCATAAAGATTTTTAATGAAGGCCTGTTGGTTTTTGCGTAATCTTGCATGCAATAAAAATACAGCATTCAACAAAAATGAGCGAAAGAACTTTTGATGATTTTGATGGAGTAGCCGATCAGTATCGACAAATTCACACTCAAAATGTAAAAATTTCGGGTGCCGATAGCTATTATTTTGCCGAGATGAAAGTTCGCTTACTTCAAGCGTATGAAAAAAATACATCGCTTACCATTTTAGATGTAGGTTGTGGTGATGGTTCTACCGCCTTGTATATGCAACAATATTTTCCACAGTGGAAGGTGGTGGGCATCGACGTTTCTGAAAAAAGCATTGCGGTAGCTCAATCACGTGCGTTGCCCAATGCTCAGTTTTTGACGTATGATGGAAATGCTATTCCTTTTAAAGATAAACAATTCGACTTAATTTTTATCGCCGGAGTTTTACACCATATTGCATTTCATCTGCATGCAGCATTGATGATAGAAATGAAAAGAGTACTTAAACCTCATGGAAGTTTATACCTTTTTGAACATAATCCGCTTAATCCGCTTACTCGATATTTAGTAAATACTTGTGTGTTTGATAAAGATGCCAAACTCTTGCCATACAAATACACTCAACAATTAATAATGGCCGAAGGATTTGAATCCATTCAACTTCATTTTATTATTTTCTTTCCTAGAAAAGGATTTTTTAAACCGTTTCTTGCAGTAGAAAAATATTTGCAGTGGTTACCCTTGGGTGGGCAGTATTGGATAAAAGCCATCAAGCCTTAGCAGTTAATGGTTTTATCTACTAGATACACAGGGCGTTGTTTGCTTTCAGTAAATAAACTGGCAATATATTCGCCCAACAAACCAATCGCCAACAATTGCGTGCCACCTAAAAACATAATAGCTATAATCAATGAAGCCCAACCGGGCACTGTTTGTCCATTGTAATAAGCAATCAATGCAAATATCCCAAATGCAAATGCAGCTAAAGATATCAACGTTCCAATAAATAATGCTACTCTCAAGGGTTTAAAACTAAATGAAGTAGTGCCTTTGAGTGCTAAGCGTAACATCTTCCCAAACGAGTATTTTGAAGTGCCGTATTTTCTTGCAGGGGCATCAAAATCTATTATGGTAAACTTAAAACCAATCCAACTGAAAATACCTCTTAAGAAAATTTCTCTTTCTTTAAATTGTAAAATGGCATTTAATACTTTCCGATTAAAAGCTTTAAAATCGGCAACATTGGCTTCCATTTTAGTTTCAGAAATGCAGTTTATGAAACGATAGAAAAGGGCGGAGAATGCTTTTTTAGCCGGACTAATATCTTCAGTACTGTTTCTTCTAGTAAGTACAAGATCAAAACCCGAAGCTAATTGTTTCAGCATATCGGGTATTAATGCCGGTGGATGTTGTAAATCGCCATCCATGATAATTATTTGATCGCCTTGGGCATAATTCAATCCGGCCAATAATGCATGTTGATGACCAAAATTTCTGCTTAACGACACGCATTTAATTCGATTGTCGTTTTTCGAAAGCAATTCAATCTTAAAAAAACTGTCATCGGTACTACCATCATCTACTAAAATGAATTCCGTATCGGACAAACAAAACTTTGTCAACTCATCATATAATGGTTGAATGGATTCGGATTCATTATAAATTGGAATGATAATACTGAGCAAAGGAGCAGTTGTTTAAATGGTTGAAATCGGTATAAAATTATAAATAAAGTTCAGAAAACTATTGATATCCATGTTTCAGGCTTACTTTTATTTTTTAAGCAGCTATGAAACTCAAAAATGGCATCAAGGAAATCATCCGCACAATAGGGTTAGCATCGGTAGCCGATAGGGTGAGGTATATGCTGCATCGGGTACTAAATCGAAAGGCCAATAAAGCAGCTAAGCAACACTATAAAGATGTTATTTTTCCTCCGGATTATTACATGTACGAAACTTACCGATTAAATTATAGAGATTATTATGAAGATGGAAAGCAAACGGCAATGGAAATTCATGCATTGTTTAAACCCTATTTTCAAGCTGAAAGTACTATAGTATTGTTAGATTGGGGTTGTGGGCCGGGCAGGGTAGTAGGTCATCTGCCTGCATTGGTAGCCGATGGAAGTAGAATTATTGGTATGGATTATAACCAACATTATATTCAATGGTGCTCTGATAATATTAAAGCTGTTTCTTTTTTTACTAATCCTTTGCAGCCTCCTATATCATTAGATGCGAATAGTGTAGATGGATGTTATGGGTTATCTATCATTACACATTTATCTGAGGCATTACACCATAGCTGGGTTGCAGAGTTTTATAGAATATTAAAGCCCGGAGGAGTTTTATTAATTACAACACATGGAGCACATTTCAAGTCTAAACTTAATGTGGAAGAGCAAATTGTATTTGAATCGGGCAATATAGTCATTAAGGCTTCCGGCAAAGAAGGACATAGGGTATATGCAGCATTTCAGCCTACCACTTATATGGAAAATCTATTTATAAAAAATGGTTTAAAGATTCTTCGGTTTATCCCTGGCGGACAGCCGGAAAGTATTCATGGTTGGCAAGATACTTGGTTGGTTCAAAAACCTCTATTTCAAGGCTAAAAAACGGGTTACATATTTGCCTACCATATCAAATTCAATATTTACCCAATCGTTTACCTGAAGATATTGCATATTGGTATGGGTATAAGTATAAGGAATTATAGCAACTGTAAATCCATTTTGAGCAATATTAAAAATGGTTAAGCTGATGCCATTTATACTGGCAGATCCTTTTTCTATAATTAATGGTGCAAATTGTGGATCAAATTCAAAACGATATTCCCAACTGCCTGCTTTTTCTACAATTTCGGTGCATTGTGCAACTGTATCTACATGACCTTGTACAATGTGACCATCAATTCTCCCATTCATTTGCATACACCTTTCGAGGTTAATTACAGTACCTTCTTTCCAATGGTTTAAATTGGTTTTCGATAAGGTTTCGCTGATAGCCGTAATGGTATGGGTATTTGTATCTACCGCTTCAACAGTTAAGCAAACGCCATTATGCGCAACACTTTGATCAATTTTTAATGCCGGAGCTAAATCCGATTCAATCACAAAAGTTTTATTGGTACCTGTAGTTTTGATGGCTTTTACAGTGCCGGTTTGTTCTATTATTCCAGTAAACATGGTGTAAAATTAAAAAAATCTTCTTCAGGTTTTGGAATTTAAATAATTCTTTTATCTTTGCCACTCTTAAAAACTACCAAAGGAGGTATATTAACATGTTAATTATTGATTCTAAAGATTGCGAAAACATCGACAAGGCGTTAAAAAAGTACAAGAAGAAATTCGAAAAAAGCCGCACCTTACTCCAATTGAGAGATAGACAAGCTTTTACGAAACCTTCTGTAAGACGTCGTACTCAAGTGCTGAAAGCTATTTACAAGCAGAACATCGCTAGCGGAAAAATCGATATCTAGTTTCCTAGAATAAATAAATTTTTTAAAACTGATAGCAAGTCATAGTAACTTTAGCTATCAGTTTTTTTATGTCTATACACGAAGCACATATCCAACCATTTATTGATTATTTAAAGTATCAGAAAAGATACTCAACCCATACTCTGATTGCATATGAAAGCGATTTGATTGCTTTTTTCGATTTTTTGCAGATGCAGTACAACGTTGTAGATTTAACTGAAATCAGTGCCACATACGTTAGAACTTGGTTGGCATCCTTAAAAGCTGCTGACATAGAATCGAAATCTATCAATCGAAAGATTTCCAGTTTGAAATCTTTTTTTAAGCATCAAATACGTAATGGAACAATTGCCGGTAGTCCAATGGCTGTCATTAATACTTTGAAAGTAAAAAAAAGATTACCCGAGTATGTTGAAGAAAAGGATACAAAAACCCTATTTGCGCATGTTGAGTTTTCGGATGATTGGGAAGGCAAAACAGGTTATTTATTATTGCAGATATTATATTTTACAGGAATACGACGGGCCGAATTGATACAATTAAAGGAGCGGCATATCGATGCATCTAATAGCGCTATCAAAGTTTTAGGTAAAGGCAATAAGGAAAGAGTGATTCCTGTTGATTTACCTTTAATGAACAGTATCTTAACATATATGCAATCAAAAAAAAATGAATTGGATTCACCCAATACCGATGTACTATTAGTTAATAAGTTGGGCAAACCTTTAAACCCACGTAATGTATATTCAATTGTGAAAAGATATTTATCTGAAGTAACTACAATTGATAAGAAAAGTCCGCATGTACTTCGCCATACCTTTGCCACTCATCTAATGAATAATGGTGCAGATTTGAATGCAGTTAAAGAATTGCTCGGTCATAGCAGCTTAGCAGCAACTCAAATATATACGCACAACTCTATCGAGAAGCTGAAAGACGTTTATAAGAAGGCACATCCTAAAGCATAAAATTTTTCATTTCTGCACAATAAATATCTTATTAAAAAGCAGATATTTAGTTGTAGTTTTTTTGGAAATATAAGTGTTATGAATTAACTTGTAAATCATAACGATTGAAATTACTTACGCCTATGTAATATATGTTTACCTGATTTTTTTACATTTTTTGTTCACCGTTTAAAATTAGATTGCTATGAACGTAAACATTCAAACTGTGCATTTTGACGCAGATTCTAAATTGGTATCCTATGTTGAAAAAAAAGTATCCAAGCTCTTTCAGATTCATGATCGAATAACAAAAGTTGATGTATTTCTAAAATTAGATAATGTAGTACATCATATTAAAGACAAAGTGGTAGAAATAAAAGTACATATTCCGAAATATGATTTTTTTGTAAAACATTCGTCAAAGTCATTCGAAGAAAGTTTTGATGAGGCACTAAATTCAGTATTGGTGCAGATTAAAAAGAAAAAGGAACGATTAGCCGCATAAAATTTAACCCTCGATTTTCGAGGGTTTTTTTATGGAAAATTGGCTTTTGCACATTTTTCTTTTTAACGTGTAAAAAAAACTATTACAAAGTTTTTGTATTAATCAAATATGCTTACCTTTGCCTTCCGAAAAAATGATGGACGAAATAAAAATCGAAATTCATTCAAAGTTCTTTAAAAAAAATAGGCCGAAGTAGCTCAGTTGGTAGAGCAACTGATTTGTAATCAGTAGGTCGGGGGTTCGACTCCCTTCTTCGGCTCCATTTTAAAAATGGGGGCAGTTTCCAGAGCGGCCAAATGGGGCGGACTGTAAATCCGCTGTCTACGACTTCGGTGGTTCGAATCCACCACTGCCCACAAGTAACTAATTTTTAAATAAAATATGTTACTCAATAGTTCTTTTAAAACGAGCTTATATTAAGATTAAAGCTCCAAAAAATGCGGAAGTAGCTCATTTGGTAGAGCGATAGCCTTCCAAGCTATAGGTGGCGAGTTCGAGCCTCGTCTTCCGCTCATTTCCTGCCTGCAACGGCGTATAGGAACAGAAGCTGTTGTAGCTCAGGGGTAGAGCACTTCCTTGGTAAGGAAGAGGTCG
>JBMOEQ010000163.1:0-7283 GCA_049314655.1 Ferruginibacter sp.
GATAAAGACGATTTGGCGATGCCTCTTTCGCGCAACATAGCAACCACTTTTGCTTCAGTTGCAATAGAAGCATGATCGGTACCCGGAACCCAACATGCATTTTTACCTTGCATTCTGGCACGCCTGATTAAAATATCTTGAATGGTATTGTTTAAGCAATGGCCCATGTGCAATACGCCGGTTACATTGGGTGGCGGAATTACAATGGTATAGGGTTCACGCTCATCGGGAGTGCTGTTGAAATAGCCTTTGTTTAAACAATGCTCGTACCATTTAGAATCGGTTTCAGCCGGGTTGAAATTTTTTGTCAGTTCCATCGAATGTTCATTTTGCCGCTTTTATCCTTGCTTTTACGGCGGTTAAAGTGCTGCAAATGTACGAAGTTAATAAGGGATTTTATCCTCCAATGAGTAGAAGATTAGTGCGTTAATGCCTAGTTATTACTACTGTTGATAGATTTGGGGCAAAGCTTAAAAATTATGCAAGAAAATTATTTTGTTTCTGCATTAGAATCAGCCGATTGCATCATAAGCTTTCTGAAAAAATTAAATCCAAGTGCAATAAATAAACAAGCTACAATAAAGCAATAAAAGGTATACATAAAACCTAGTTTATCCACCAACCATAAACCTACTACCGGAGCCGCTGTAAGTGCCAATCCGTAGGCAATGGAATACAATGCGGCATATTGTCCTTTGCGGTCGTTTGTGGGTCGCGATAAAGAAAAATTCATCATAAACGGCATGGTAAACATTTCCGAAACTGTAAACAATAACGTATATGCCAATGCAGCTATCATATAGCCTTGTCCAAATGCTAAAGCCAAATAACCAACAGGTAAAAACAAAACGCCCCAAACAATATAACGAAAGGAAGAGGTAGATTTTTTTTCCAAAATTGTCATCAAGGGTAATTCTATTAAAACTACCAATAAGCCATTGAGCGCAATTAATAATCCAATGGTATCTTCTGTGTAGCCGCAAACCTTACTGAAATATTGCGGTATGCTCGAAAAAGCCTGAAAAAATAACATAGCATATGCAGCAACCAATAATATGAAAAAGAGGTAGGTAACATCTTTGTAAGCCGATAATGTTTTAGCGTTTGCAATGGGTGTAGGAATTTTATTTTTAGAGTCACTTGCAACATTTATTTTGGCTACATGCCTATGCTTAGGCAGTTTCCACGCTAATAAACCAGCAGCCGCAAATCCGGTTAAAGTATCCAAGACAAACAATGCATGGTAGCCTAAATGAATGGCAATAAAACCACCCACTGCAGGCCCTACAGAAAAGCCTAAATTAATGGCCAATCGCATTAATGAAACCGAGCGGGTTCTATTGGCAGCACTGCTGTATAATGAAATCGCGGATGCATTGGCCGGTCTAAATATATCGGCAGTAAAAGCATAGGCAAATAAAATAGCGGCAATCATCCAATATTGAGTGGCAATTAACAATAGCAATAAAATTAATCCACTACTCACCAGCGAAAAAAGCATCACTTTCGAATGGCTCATTTTATCGGTTAACCATCCGCCTGCATAGCTTCCTAATACGCTGCCAATGCCATAAAAGCTCATCGCCGATCCGGCTTTTACCAAATCAAAATTCAATTCATTGGTAAGGTAAAGAGTGGTAAATAAAATCACTACCGATCCACTGCGGTTAATAAACATCGCAATAGATAAAATCCACACTTCTCTTTGAAGTCCTTGAACAGATTGCTTGTATAGTCCGGCAATTTTTCCAATCATACGCCGCTAAGGTATTATTTAATCGTGGCTTATAAAATGCGATAGTATATAAATGGCAGATGGTTGGGATAAATGTAGGTGAATTGGGCGCTTTCAACCTATGTACATTGGGCAGCATTTGTTCCGGCTGTTTCCGGGTTCCGCCATGCTTGCTGCGCCAACGCATGGCCAAGCCGTGCACATCCGGCAGCCTTTCAACGGTTGTTCTCTTTGCATCCTTGTTGGTTTCAAATCGAGTGTTGGGGTAAATTTAGTAAGCAATTTCTTTAAGTAAGTTCATGCATTTTTTAAATACTTATTGGGTATTCATTTTATCCGCTTCAGAAATAGCCTAACTTTGCTTTTCAATTCAATATTTTGCAAACTGCCCTTCAAAATCTTCGTCTACAAAAAATCATCACCGGTTTGGGTGTAGGTTTATTCATCATTAAATTGGTGGCATGGTACCTTACCGGTTCTGTGGCAATTTTAACCGATGCATTAGAAAGTACGGTAAATGTAGTGGCCGGTTTTATTGGCATTTATACATTGTATGTAAGTGCCAAACCAAAGGATAATGATCATCCATACGGACATGGAAAAGCCGAGTTTATTTCTGCAGCAATTGAGGGTACGTTAATTTCAGTAGCCGGAGTAATTATTATTTACGAAGCCATCAATAATTTGTACGAACCACATGCAGTAGCTTCATTAGATTATGGTATTGTATTGGTGGCTTCTACAGCAATTATCAATTATATTGCCGGTGCTATTTGCATTAAAACCGGACGAAAAAATAATTCATTAGCACTCATCGCAAGTGGCAAACATTTGCAAACCGATACATATTCTACAGTGGGTATTATCATTGGTTTAATACTGCTGTATTTTTTACATTATAGTTGGATAGATAGTGTAGTAGCCATGGTATTTGCTGTTTTCATTATGCTTACGGGATATAAAATTATTCGTACTTCTATTGCCGGTATTATGGATGAAGCCGATACAGAAATTTTAAACAAATTGGTGGTATCGCTCAATGAACACAAACAACCCAACTGGATCGATTTACATAATTTACGCATCATTAAATATGGCGGTACGTTGCATCTCGATTGTCATTTAACCATTCCCTGGTATTTGAATGTACACGAGGCGCATGACGAAATTGATGCGTTGGCAAAATTGGCTAAAGATGAATTCGGACAATCACTCGAACTCTTTGTACATGCCGATGGCTGTTTAGATTTCAGTTGTAAAATCTGCGATAAAAAAGGTTGTGCGGTACGCAAATTTGATTTCGAACGCAAAATTGCTTGGACGATGGAAAACATCAGCAAAAATTCGAAACATACTTTGGACGTCTAATGTTTATGGGGATTATAAAGTGTATATAGTTTATAGGGTATATAAAGTTTATTAGGTTTATAAAGTGAATAAAGTTTCTAAAGATTATAAAGGGGTAAACTAAAACCTAAGCCTCTAAACTATTTTCATACAAAGTTTTTATCAAATGTTGGATGTTAAATGTTGAATTTTTAATGAGAATACCCATCTTGGAAAATGAATTTAGCTACTGTTAAACTATAGTTCATCTACTGTTCAACAATTGTTCCACCATCGTTATTCAAATAATTTAGCCACCCCAAATGCCGCACCCGCAGCTAAAGCACCAATTAAGGTTACTCGAATTGCGCCCCAAATGGCAGGTACTCCGGTAATTTTACTTTTGAAATAACCAAATACGAAAAGACAAATAAGCGTAGCAACAACAGAAATTTTTAAGGCTTCTGTGGCATTGCTTATAAAGAAATATGGACTTAATGGAATGATACCTCCAACGATATATGAAAGTCCAATATTAACAGCGCTTTTTGTAGCACGTTTAGGATCGGGTTTTTCTAAACCCAATTCGTATTTCATCATAAAATCTACCCAACGGTCGGTGTCTTGAGCAATTTCTTCTGTGGCTTTATTTTGCAAATCTTCACTTAATCCGATATTGGCAAAAAAGGTTTTTGTTTCTTCTATTTCACGATGGAGTAAGTGTTCAACTTCATCGTATTCTCTTTTCAATTCATTTTTGTAGTGGTCTTGTTCTGTTTTACCCGATAAATATCCGCCTAAGCCCATCGCAATACTACCTGCAGCAATTTCTGCAATACCTGCAATAACAATGATATTACTATTGTCTACTGCACCACTTAAGCCAGCAGCAAGTGCAAACGGAACGGTTAATCCATCACTCATGCCTATCACGATGTCTCTTAAAAAATCGGTACTTTCTAAATGTGTTTCAACATGCTCGTGATGTAAATGCGTATCCATTGTTTCTTTTTTTTGCTAAGTTAAAGTCTATTTCAAAAAACCTTGGGAGTTTTTCTTAGATGCTGTTTATAATTGTTTTAAACAAGTATCAATGATGCTTACACATTCTAAAATTTGTTCTCTATTAATTAAAAGGGGAGGTGCAAATCTAATTTTATCGCCGTGTGTGGGTTTCGCCAACAATCCATGGTCTTTAAGCATCAAACATAAATCCCATGCAGCTTCCGGATCTGTATGTTTAATTTGGATGGCATTGAGTAAACCTTTACCTCTAATGATTTCAATAAATGGAGAATTTAGTTTAGCCAATTCGGAGCGTAATAATTGTCCCATAGCTTCGGCATTTTCGGCCATATGCTCTGTTTTTAAAACTTCCAATGCTGCCATTGCAACTGCACATGCTAATGGGTTGCCGCCATATGTGCTACCATGTTCGCCGGGTTTAATGGTAAGCATTACTTCATTGTTTGCCAATACTGCACTAATGGGCAAAACGCCACCGCTTAAAGCCTTGCCTAATATCAAAATATCCGGCTTCACATTTTCATGATCGCAAGCCAACATTTTACCCGTTCTTGCCAATCCGGTTTGAATTTCATCGGCAATCATCAGCACATTATATTGAGTACATAAATTTATGATGCCGCTTAAATAGCCTTCATCCGGCACAACTACGCCTGCTTCTCCCTGAATGGGTTCAAACATAAATGCGGCTACATTTTTATCTTGTAAAGCAGTTTCTAATGCTGCTAAATCATTGTAGGGTATTACTTCAAAGCCCGGCATAAACGGACCAAATTTATCATAACTGCTGGGGTCGGTTGAAGAAGAAATTGCAGCCATTGTTCTGCCCCAAAAATTACCGGCAGCGAAAATGATTTTTGCTTGATTATCGGCAATGCCTTTTACGGTATATCCCCATCTACGAGCTAGTTTAATGGCTGTTTCTCCGCCTTCAACTCCGGTGTTCATGGGCAACACTTTATCGTAGCCAAAATAATCGGTGATATAGGCTTCATATTTTCCTAATAGATTGCTGTGAAAGGCTCTGCTGGTAAGGGTTAAAACTTGCGCTTGATTGGTTAGTGCTTGTATAATTGTAGGATGACAATGCCCTTGATTAACGGCCGAATATCCACTTAAAAAATCGTAATATCTTTTGCCTTCAACATCGTATAAAAATACACCCGAGCCTTTTTCAAGAACTACGGGCAACGGATGGTAATTATGGGCTCCGTACTTTTCTTCTTGGTCAATATATTGTTGGGTTAATGCCGAAATTACGGTTGATGTATGCATAATAAGAATGAATTAAATTTTAAAAATGTTGTGCCTAGTAGTGCACAAATAACAAAGAAAAGAATCAGAAAAATATAGAAAGTAAAAGCAATACTTAGTGGTTGAGCAAATCGAGATTGCTGCTCAAAAATTGGATGGTATTGTTAATTGAAGCTGTTATTAATGCTGCAATATACAAAAATCTCTCAGCAGCTAATTTGTTTTTTCATTACTTTAAAATGAAGTTTTGCAACAAGCTCAAATAAGTAACAATAAAAAAGCATCCATTTCTTAGATGAACTGGATGCTTTTGATGAAACTTACAATAGGTAATTGTTTACCGAAGTTTTATTGCTTAAATATCAAATTTAATGCCTTGTGCTAAAGGTAATTTGGTAGAGTAATTAATGGTATTGGTTTGCCTGCGCATGTACACTTTCCATGCATCACTGCCGCTTTCTCTTCCGCCACCGGTTTCTTTTTCGCCACCAAAAGCACCGCCAATTTCAGCTCCCGAAGTACCGATATTTACATTGGCAATACCACAATCGCTTCCGTTAACAGAAAGGAATTGTTCTGCTTCACGCAAGTTGGTTGTCATTATTGCAGAGGATAATCCTTGTGGTACACCATTTTGTAAAGCAATGGCTTCATCAATGGTTTTGTACTTCATGATGTATAAAATTGGCGCAAAAGTTTCGTGTTGTACAATTTTGAAACTGTTTTTTACTTCAGCAATACAAGGTTTTACATAGCATCCGCTTTCGTAACCTTTTCCTTTTAATACACCACCTTCAACAATGAAATTTCCACCTTCGGCTTTGCATTGAGCAATAGAATCGAGATAGGCTTTTACGGCATCGGTATCAATGAGTGGACCAACATGATTTTTTTCTAACAACGGATTGCCAATTTTAATTTGTTTGTAGGCTGCGATCAATTTTTCTTTGAATTTGTTGTACACTTTTTCATGAATGATTAATCGGCGAGTGCTGGTACAACGTTGTCCGGCAGTACCTACTGCGCCAAATACTGCACCAATTAAACACATGTCTAAATCTGCATCCTTTGAAATAATGATGGCATTGTTGCCGCCTAATTCTAATAAGCTTCTGCCTAATCTTCCAGCAACAGCGGTAGCAACGGCTTTTCCCATTCGGGTACTTCCGGTTGCCGATACTAAAGGAATGCGCACATCATTGCTCATCCATTCTCCGGTATCTCTACCACCAATAACTAAATTGCTTACACCTTCGGGAACATTATTTTTCTTAAAAACTTTTGCTGTAATCAACTGACAAGCTACACCGCATAAAGGCGCTTTTTCGCTCGGCTTCCAAATACATACATCACCACAAACCCAAGCCAACATTGTATTCCAACTCCATACAGCCACCGGAAAGTTAAAGGCCGAAATAATACCAACAATGCCCAATGCATGGTATTGTTCGTACATTCTATGTCCCGGACGTTCGCTGTGCATGGTTAATCCGTGTAATTGTCTGCTTAAGCCTACTGCAAAATCACAGATATCAATCATTTCTTGCACTTCACCTAAACCTTCTTGCAAGCTTTTACCCATTTCATAACTTACCAATTCGCCCAAAGCTTGTTTATGGATACGAAGTTCATCTCCAATTTGGCGCACTACTTCGCCTCTTTTTGGTGCAGGCCAATTGCGCCATTCTTTAAAAGCTTCTTCTGCTTTTACAACTACAGTTTCGTAACTGTCTTTATCACATGAACTTACTGTTGCAATTAATTTCCCATCAACAGGAGAGTAGGATGCAATGGTTCCGGCTTTACCTGCAATCCATTTTGTTCCGGTAGAAACACCTTTATTTTTTGCCTGTATGTTAAGGCTTTGAAGAAATTTCATATAGCAATATTTTTTGCAAGTTACGTATGTAATGTTAAATGTTGAATGTTGGATGTTGAATGG